>JAFACO010000303.1 GCA_023425485.1 Bacillota bacterium | reverse complement strand
CTATCAGATCTTTCTTTGGCATATTTAAATAAAGATATCGATTTTAATAAATATATATCAAATATAATAAATGGTAATAATCAAATATTAAAAAATTGTGAGATAATACAAATTTTATTAAGTGTTTTTTCACCTACTTTAAATATTAATACATTATACTATATATTTTCATATATAGGAAAAGATCGAATTGATGCAAGTGCTATATCATCGACAGGAAGAAATCTACGAGCAGTATTAGGGTTACTTAAAATGAATGGAACGATTGAAAAAAAAGGTAAGAAAATAAAGTTGATAAAAAACAATATATTATGTAAGACTATTCCTGCAATTGGAGATGTTTATAATAAAGAAATTTTAAATATTAAGGAAGTTTCGACATATTTGTTAAAATATTTTAATGCTGATACTAGTTATAAAATTTTACAATGCATGGCCACTTATGAGTATGATAATTATATAT
The DNA here is from genome assembly GCA_023425485.1 of Bacillota bacterium. Lineage (GTDB taxonomy): Bacteria > Bacillota > Clostridia > Lachnospirales > Lachnospiraceae > Mobilitalea. The sequence continues at coordinate 10,593 of JAFACO010000303.1, read as the reverse complement.
GGACAAAAAGCAGTTTATATAAGAATACAGGTGAAATACTAAATTTAGATGGAGAATATATTATGACACTTATGATCAAGGAGGGGTAAGTAATGGATGCTACATTAGATAAAATTAGATGTGCATTAGATCGTACTGTACCAATAGCAGACCCTACTTATATTGTTGGAGAAGAAGATGCTATTGAGAAGTTGAATAGATTGTTTAAAAGTTCCAAAATGAGAGAGCAAGGTTTTTTAGGTTGTGTGATTTTAGGACAAGTAGGAAATGGTAAAACACATTTCTTAAGACACTTAAGATACTATTGTAAAGATAGTGAAGTATATGATTGTATTGCTATATATGTTCCGGATATGTTTGTTAGTGGACCACTTATTGATTCCTTAAACGGTATATATAAATCTTTATTCAATGGTCCGGGGAATAAGTTGTTGAAAGCATATTTATCTGAGTGGAAAATATATAAAAATGTGAACAAAACCAATGAAATACAAAATAATATTATGAAAAATCTCTCTTTATGTATAAACGAAGATGAAGAAGAGTTGATAATGGATTACTATTCAGGTATAGATTTAATACCAGATCAGTCGAAATATTTAAGAAATAAATACGGTTTAAAAAAGAAACTAATCAATAACGAAAACGATTTTTGCCAATATATAAAAGAAGCATTAGAGTTTCTTACATATGTTTCTGGTAAAAATATTTTATTAACGTTTGATGAAATTGATAAAATTTACTCATACGATACAAATAAAGTAACATTATCTAAAGTTCAGACTAAGATTTTGACTGCATATAGGAGTTTGTTCGACTGTTTAAACGCTGCCCAAATTAATGGAATAATAGCAATTGGTGCGACACCTGAAGCTTGGGATATACTTGGAACGCAAGGAGCATTTGAGAGAAGATTTAGAGATAACACTATTATTCTAAAAGTACCAAAAAGTAAACAGGATTGTATTCAATTTATAAAAAGAAGATTTGACGAAATGAAGATGGTTTTTACGGATACAGATAAAGAAATCTCTGAAAACATAATAGAAAGTATGCCTGAAAATAAACGAAGGACGTGGGCAGAAGTAATACACAATGTAAAAAATTATAGTCAAAAAATAACTGAAAATAATGAAGTGGATCCATCTTTTGAAATAATAAATGTATTAAATAATGCTTTTACTCCATTAACTTGGAATGAAATAATTGATGATAGTGAATTACTTAAAAAAATATATCCTAAATCTCAGCCTACCACATTACTTAAGAAATTAGAAAGAGAAAATAAGATAATTATATCTAATACAACACCAAAGACATATGAGAGTATAAATTATGATTAAAAGTTCAGAAGTAATTAATGGAAGAATATTAAGAGTAATGGATGGCAAAGATCCAGAAGAATTTTTTAGGAGTAACTATTATAATATATTTAAAGAATGTTTAGATATCGCAGATATTGAGTATTATGTAACAGCTGTAGGTATATTAGGTAAAGCATTAGAAAATGAAGTTAAAGAGTACACTAATAAAACATTAAAAAACAAAAATATGTTTTCAACTAATACTCCTAATCTACCCATTGACAAAATCAGGAAGATATTTGCTAAAGAGAGTCACTTTAATAGAATTAAACTATTAAATTTACAAGAAGTTACAGTTAGTGGTAAAAGGTTTAAATTAAAAAAGAAATTTTTAAAAGATGAGGATTATAATGAATTATTAGCTATTAGTAAAGCTAGGAATGATGCTTTCCATGGATGTGATGAAGAAAGATATAATGAACTTGATGCAAAAGCACAATCATATATTGATAGAGGTGTTGTTATACTTGCCATGTTGGAAAAAATTAACACAAAAAATTGACAGAATAAATAATAAAACATAATAGGTTTTATAGTGAACAGTACTTGTTAGAATAATAAAATAATTTAATTTTGATTACACGTCAAATTAGGCATTCGGGAATGCCCTTTCTATCAGTGTTTGCGGATAGGGAAGATGGTTCAAATCCTACTGCCTAACTTCCTATACTTTATGCTTAAATTGACTGGTATTATATTTTGTAAAAGAATAGTATAAGGATAGCTGATTTTCAACGACAAGAATATTAAAGAAATATAGTGCTGGTAGAAATCTGGTAGAAAACCTGTTTTAAAACTCATTAAATTACCCAAAATCTGTGAAGACTAATAAGAAACAAAAACCCGCAGTAGTGCATAAATTAACGACTTATAGAGATTCACCGAGAAAACTGAAGATCAATAAAAAGTCGTTCTTTCAGACTCTGACTCCATCATTTTAAGGTTCAAATCCTCATACCCCAGGTCAAATAAAAAAGAATTCCATGAGGAGTTCTTTTTTTGATGCGAAGGTAAAAAGAATTATCAGCAATGCTTTGCTTAATTAGATACGAACGCACCTGCAATTACTAGGCTTCCCGTTCATAACAAAAAATAATTTTTTTAAAAACTCATTTTTTGTGCAGTACTATTCACATAGCTTCTCAAAGTGATGAATGCATCTGGATTGACATGGAAGTATATGTAATATAGAATAAAACAAGAATGTAATATTTATACAGATATAAAAAACTAACCCTAGATGGGTTGGTAAATAGATTGTACATATTCTTAAGATAAGCAAGCTAAAATCAACGAATGAAAAATAGGGACGGAGGAGGAAAGACATGAAGCATATGGGTACAGTGGATTTGGAAACAGAACGTTTGCTGTTACGTCAATTTAGAAAAACAGATGCGGAGGATATGTTTTATAATTGGGCTAATAGTGAGCAGGTTGCAAAATTTCTGACTTGGCCGGCACATACCTCTGTAAAGGTAACAGAAGGTATCATTGACATGTGGATCGGTAGCTATTCGGATCTTAAGAATTATAAGTGGTGTATTGAGGATAAAGAAAGTCATCAGGCAATTGGTAGCATAGGAGTTGTAGGTCTTGTGGAAAATATTGATGCAATTGAGATAGGCTATTGTATAGGGGAGAAGTACTGGCATAAAGGGCTTATGACTGAGGCTTTCTCTAAGTTAATAGAATTCTTTTTTAATGTGGTAGAATGCAATAGAATCTATGCCAAATATGATATTAAAAATCCTAATTCAGGTGAAGTTATGAAAAAATGTGGTTTAAAGTATGAAGGAACTCATTTACAAGCTAGTAGAAATAATACTGGAATTTGTGATATTGCTCAGTATGCAATTCTTAGATGTCAATATATTGATAAGTTATAACTTTGCCATATTCGAGCCAGAGGTTGAGGTTGAAGGATTTAGGAAAGTCATGGCAAAGATATGGTTATTTGCAAGAATGGGGGTATGACATGAAAAAAGCTGTTCAATTATTGTGTTTCTTAGTTATCTTATTTGCATTTGTTTCTTGTTCCAAAAAAGAAAAGGAAAATGGTGAAGTAGGAGAATATATAACGCTCTCCATTGATGAGATTAATGAGGATTATTTTCTCGCACAACATCCTTGGGCATCACCATTGAGATATAAAGTGTTTTATGATTTAAAGGATGATTATTGCGCAGGTGATTATGTAGATGTTTTTTATGAGGAGATGACATTAACAGAAGAAGGTTACTTTGAAGTTATAGTAGATTCCCTTGAAGCAAGTGATTTTGAATTAAAAGAAGGTGTTGCCAATAAATTTGCTTTTTAAATTGGGTATGTGTTAAGTTACCGCATACCCCTTGCCAAATATTCCGTTGGTGTATGCCCATAAAACTTCTTAAATACCGCATTAAAATGTTTGGCACTGACAAAGCCTGTTTTTTCAGCGACCTTATAAATTTTCTCATTTGGATTACTTTTTAATAGCTTAAGCGCCTGTTCCATCCGAATTCGGGTTAAGAACTTGGTATAGGGTTCACCGATATTCTTACTGAATAAGTCGCTTAAATAACTGGGATTTACATTTAAGTAATCTGCCAACTGAGCAAGGCTTATTTGTTCGTGATAATGGGTGCAGATATACTCCTTTGCGTTCTCCACGATATTTACTGTTTCGGGAATAAGGGTTACTATGTCATCCTTAGCAAGTGCTCTTAAGGTTCTTAAAAAGAGTACATGGGTGGCTTCCTTATCGGGCGGAGAAGTGTTTATAAAATTATCTATACTGTGAGTCAGTTCCTTGAAGGCAGCTAAAGTAAATTCGGGCTTTATATTGCAAGTTCTTGCTAAATACCGAATTAGATAAGTGCCAAATTTAAGGATAGCATTAATGTTAATACGTTCTTCAAACAGAGTAATATATAAGTATAGATCTGAACTGGTCTTACTGCTATTCTTTGAAATGTAATCAGAATACAGAGTCTCGCATATTGTATTTATTTCCTGTAGGAAACGTCTTTGACTTAAGAAATAGTTTGGTGAAATAGGTGAAGCAACATTAATAAGCGTTAAGGACAACGCTTCCAGGGCAGAAGTGTAGGAAGAGCTTAAACTCATCATATCCTGTACAATGTAACCATAGGAGCATATTACCTTTATAGGTTTGTCTGCACATAAGGATTGTTTTATGTGATTATAAACGGAAGCTGCTTCGGAAATAATATCTTCTTCTGTTTCACCACTTAAGAGAACCATTGTATTTCCATAAATATCATAGGTGGTAGTTAAGCCATGAGCAGAGCAATAATTTTTGCAGTACTCATTTAGCTCATATTTATAAGAAGTATTTTCACTAGGTGTCTTATCATAGAGAAGTAGATATAAATCATCCAGACTTAACAGTAAGACAGCAGCTTGAGCTGATATAAAAGGTAAGCCTCTGCTTTGGAGTATGCCATATAAAAGTTGCAGGGTTGGATGAGACCCCTTAAGGATCGCAGTGAGGAGAGCAGTTTTTACCTCTGCATCCGAGTAATCATCGTATACATTCGAGGTAAGAGAATTAACCTTTCTTGAGGAATCTGTTTCAAGAATTGTTTTCATCTTTGTCAAGGTTTCCAGGATGCTTGCATCACTTAAAGGTTTTAGAAGATAATCGGAAACACCATATTTTAAGGCAGTTCTGGCATATTCAAATTCATTATAGCCGGAGATGATAATAACTTTCGTATTTAAATCTGCTTCATGAATGTATTTTGCGAGGTTTAAGCCATCCATTTCCGGCATCTTAATATCTGTTATTACCAGATCAAAGGATTGAAGCTTTAATAAATCGAGAGCTTCCAAGCCGTCACTGGCAATACCTGTTACCGTAAAGTCCGGACATATATCAGATAAATTACTACCCAGGTACTGTCTCATTAATTGCTCGTCATCAACAATGAGTGTAGTATACATAATTCCATCCCCTTTCTATCGCTTTTAGTAGATATATTGATTTAATATTAGTAATCTCATTCGTTTAAGAGCCTTTTTCTGTAAGTTGTTCTAAATTAATTGATAGGTTTAATGCAATAGGAGTACCACAGCTTTTGAAGAATTTATTCTTTCTTGACCGGCAAACTTAAAACAACATGAGTTCCTTCGGTTTCAGAGGAGCTTATTTTTATTCCAAATTGATTTCCATACTTTAATTTAATTCGCTTATTAACATTCATTAATCCAATGCTTTCTGTAATTGAGTTATTTTCTAAGTCCTCCGCTTCTGTAGTGATGTCCTTTAAAAGGTCTCCATTTAACTTGTTTAAAGTTGTTTCCTCTATACCAATTCCATTATCCTTAACATGCAGCTGAAAATAATTATTATCGGTAGTACTATAAATATGAATTACAGATTGTCCCCGTTTTACCTCACAGCCGTGAATAATGGCATTCTCAACAATTGGCTGAAGGGTTAAGGCAGGAATTAGATAGTCTGAATAATCCGAGGATATATCAATATGGTAGGATAAGTTCTCGCCATATCTGGCCTTTAAAATTCCCAGATAGGAATTAACAATATTGATTTCTGTGGACATGGAGATGTTCTTATCCGCATTCATAATCCCGCGCAGGAATAAGGACAACTGCTCAATGCTTTGAACTGCTCCATCTGTGTTTTTACATTTTATTAATAAGCTGATGGTGTTCAGTGTGTTGTAAAGAAAATGCGGTTTTATTTGACCGCAGAGGATATTATACTGTGCCTCCTTTTGCAGAAATCTTGACTCATAGACTTCTTTTACTAATTGCGTGTTTTTCTCGAGAATAATATTAAGCCGCAGTATCATCTTATTAAAGGATTTAGCAAGATATCCAATCTCATCATTATTCTTAACGGTTACCTGGACTGACAAGTCACCTTTCTGAACTTCCTTCATCAAACTGATAATATTAAATAAGGGTTTAAAAAAGTTCTGAACAAAGACAAATAATATAATTAAGGCAAAGAGCATTCCGACTACTGCTAATAAAATGGTGATATTGCGAATCGCTCTAGCGTTTTTATTAAGTTCATTGTAGGAGTTAATAGCAATTACCTTTAAATCAGAGGATTTTAAGGAAGCTACATTAATGATGTATTTGTCAGAATCAATGGTTTGCCGATAGTCACCATCCTGATCAAAGGAGGAGGCATTGAGGGATTCAATGATATCTTTATTATCTAATTGATTATTCTGATATACGATATTTTTATCGTTATCTATAATAAAAACAGACCCTTTTTCCTTTAATTGAACCTGATCGCAGATGGATTTAATACCGGTATAATTTGCATCCACCTTTATCACTGCTAACACCTTGGAATTATCTTCTTTACTTCTGATACGTTGTGCAATGGAGAAAATCTTAATGGGTTTTTCTCCGAACACTTTTTCCGAGTGGATGGGAACAAACACAGGAGTTGAGGAATGCATTGCCTGTTGATACCAGTCAGTCTCCTGATAGGTATTGTAGTCCTTCATATCAAAGGGAGTTCTTGTGTAGGAATAAAGATGAAGGTCAGTTAAAATATAAACTCTCAAGATTTCACTTCGAGGTAAAGTCATAACAGAAGCAAGAAAGCTTTCAATAATGCGTTTCTTATTGAGATTATCAGCTTCGGTGGTATATTCCTGCTCAAGTTCCTGCATAATCTCATCATCATAATAGGGAGAAAGGTTTAGTCGGAACAATTCATCCAGATACGTATCAATATTAATACTGATCTGTTCAATAATTTGCTGCGTCTGACTGATGGTCTGCTTCGTAAAGTTACTGGAATACAAGGCGTAGTTTAGTATTGAAATAAATACCACAATGGCAATAATAAGAGTAGATATGATGATTAGGAGCTTCTTTTTGAAGTTCCAATCTCTATAAAAAAAGTTGTTTTTTTTGTCCATTTTGTATCTCCAGTCTATTTAAATAGCAACGAAACCTTGGTACATTTACATTATACTTACTATAAATTCGCAGTTCAATAACAGATTATCATATCCAATAAACCCGCACCTAAACCAAAAGAATGTGGTATTTAAGCGGTGAAGATTTGGTGTTAAGGTTAATATATCAAAAAGAGGAGGTAACTATTTTATGAAAATCAAACGTTATTTATCAATTCTATTGTGCTGTATGTTAATTGTCGGAATGATTTCCGGTTGCAGCACTTCAGGCAATAAAAATGGGGATAGTTCAAAGGGTTCTACGGATCAAACAGGCAATGATGGCGGTGACAAAAAGGAAGACCATGTTACTCTTAAATTATTTACCGGTAAAATCGAAACTATTGACTTGATGAATGAGATTATCAATGATTTTAATGAGTCACAGGATAGAATTACCGTAGAACAGGAATATCAAAAGGATGCCAGCAACATCATTAAGATTAAGTTTGCTGCAGAACAAGCACCTGATATTATGACTACTTATGAGCAAGGCTTTGTAGATGAGGGCAAATATCTGGATTTATCCGAACAGTCACAGTGGTGGGATCGACTTACCCCTGCGATGAAGGAAGCCTGTACCGATGTAAAGACAGGAAAACAGTACAGAGTATGTACCAATATGACGATGGCTGGATTCTTCTACAACAAAGAAATATATAATGAGTTGGGATTAAGTGTTCCGACTACCTGGGATGAGTTTGTTCAAAACCTTGAGGCAATTAAAACAGCGAAGCCGGAGGTGACTCCTTGGTTTATCTTTGGTAATGAAGCTTGGCATCTGGGACATCTGATTGAGTTTATCCCTCATGGATATATCAAGCAAAACTTAGGTGCAGTAGAAGCGAAAAAGGCTATGTTAGATAACGATAAGGCAAAGCTTAACTTTGGTGCTGTAGATGGCCCTATGGCAGTATTTGCAGAGAAATTACTTGAGTTACAGGAAAAAGGGCTAATCAATGAAGATGTATTGACTGCTACCAGCGATAACTGTGTTCAGGATTTCGTAAATGGAAAAGCAGCAATGTTAAGTAATGGTATGTGGATCTTATCCAGCTTGTTAGAAGCAAATCCGGATATGCAGGATAAGATTGGATTTGCACCATATCCAGCATATATGCCTGATTCAAAGGCGGTGGTATTAAGTGCTGAGGACTCTGGATATTCTATTTCTGCTACTTCAGAGCATAAGGAAGAAGCAATCGAGTTCTTGAACTTCTTATTCAATGCTGAAAATCAAAAGAAATACAGTGAAACCTCAAAAGCACCAAGTGCCTTTGCCGATGTTACAGCTGAATGGGCACCTTCTAATATCGTAACGGAAGTTAGTGCTGCAGTACAAAATGCTGCAAATATTGGATTTACCAATGAAAAACCAGCAGGTTTTTCCGGGGATGATGCCGGACGTATGGTTCAAGAGTTATTAGCAGGTAATTATACCCCGGAAGCCTTTGCACAGGCATATGAAAAGGCTTGGGATGAGGGTATGGAATAATAACTATAAACTCAAACTTCGCAGTTAATATATTGCTTTAGCTGGATAAAATCAGTATTTAAAGTAAATTTGAAAGTATTTAAGAGAGGGCTGTTGCAAAAGTAACTTAGGTGTCTTTGGCAATGGCCCCTTTCATAGAAAGGCAAGGTTGTTAATATGAGAGAAAAGAAAATTGGGTTGCATACCTTTATGGCAATTCCTGCATTTGTGCTTTTTTCTATCTTTTTTCTATATCCCTTATTCAAAGGAATTGGTATGAGCCTGACAGATTGGGATGGAATTAGTAAGGCTAAGTTCATTGGACTAGATAATTTTACACGTTTCTTTCAAGATGCCAGAGCAATCAATAATATTAAGACGACATTGTTATTCGCAATAGGCAGTGCACCGCTCTTAAACATTGTTGGTCTACTCTATGCACTGCTTATGGATAGTAAGTTCAAAGGCAAAGGTATTGCTCGTATGATTATCTATCTGCCTGCGGTTATCAGTCCTTTAATTATGGGATACATCTGGTATCTGTTGCTGCAGCCGGGCAGAGGGTTTATCTATCATGTACTGGACAATGCTGGAAAAGGTGCCTGGTTCGGCAATTGGCTGGGAAGCTATACTACATCAATGATTGTTCTGATTCTTGTTAATGTATGGCAGTATGCTGGTATGACAATGGTAATTTATCTGGCAGGTCTTCAAGCAATTCCCGGTGAGCTATATGAAGCCAGTAAAATTGATGGAGCTTCTGCCCTCAAAGGATTTCGTTATATTACCTTACCATTATTAATTCCGTCGATTCGAATTAATGTGGTTACCAATATCATTGGTTCTCTTTCTGTCTTCGATATTGTTATGTCCTTAACCGGAGGTGGTCCGGGTTATTCTACGGAAACTTTAAGTATCTATATCATGAGAATGTGTTATGGCAGTAAGACCGGTTATTCCACCGCTGTTGCAATTATTATGTTCTTTATTATTCTGGTACCCGTGCTGATTTCTATGAGGCTGACCAGAAGCAAAAATATGGATTAGAAAGGAGGATAACGAATTGAAAAGAGTATTTAGTTCTTTGAGATATTTGAGTATTACATTCATTTGCATCTTGTGTTTAATACCATTTTTTGTACTTTTAATTTTATCACTCAATACCCCTAAGAGAGTATTTTATGAAGGAAATATCTTTATACCGGACTTCTATTTTAATAATTACATAGAAGGCTGGTTTAAATCCAATATAGGAACCGCGATGATAAATTCTGCAATCATAACCGTACTGTCCATATCCATCATCATAATATTTGGTGCTATGGCAGCTTATACGATCGCTAGATTTAATTATAAATTTAACAAGATTATCTTTGGAATCTTAATCAGTTGTATGATGATTCCCGGAATTATTAATACCGTACCGCTTTATTCTCTCATGATTGACCTGCAGGCAATTAATACCCTCTGGGGAATGGCGTTGGTATGTGCGACGATTGCATTGCCCCAGTCGGTATTTGTTTTTCAGGGATTTATAAAATCCTTACCGAGAGAAATTGAGGAATCAGCAATTATTGATGGCTGTACCTGGTTTTCTTCCTTTTGGAGAATTATTTTTCCTTTATTAAAGCCATCCATATCAGCGATTGTAATTTTAAATGGCTTTGGTATCTGGAATAATTATTCGCAGGCGGTATTTTTCCTGCAAAGTAGTGACAAACATAATGTACCGCAGGCACTGTCCGTATATTTTCAGCAGTTTGCAGGTGCGAAATGGAATTTGATGGCTGCTACAGCAGTTATT
>JAFACO010000281.1 GCA_023425485.1 Bacillota bacterium | reverse complement strand
CTTATATACATTGTTAATTAATTCCTTGATAAGAACTGTTTTACCTACACCTGCTCCACCCAGCAGACCCATCTTAAAACCCTTTTGCATTGGTGCAAAGAAGTCAAGAACTTTGATACCCGTCCATAGGATTTCACCTTCTATGTCGATTTCATTTAACTTCATATTACGTTCATAGACGTTCTTCTTAACCTCCTGATCGATTGACTTGCCATCAATGAGATTACCGTAAGAATCAAATACTTTACCCAGTATCTCATCAGAATATTGCATGGACAGGCCGCCCTCTTCCAGCTCCACCACCATGCCCCTGCGAAGCCCAATCACATTCTCAAAGGGAATTGCCATTGCTACACTTCCATTCATATATGCAATCTCAAACCGATAGGTTGTATCCTTTAATTTCGTACTAACGATATCACGAAGTTTTATTTCACTATGATCCAGTAAAATTTCAATTCTCATATTGGAGATTGAAATTATTTTTCCCACACCCATGGTACCCTCCATTTCTACGCCAAAGACGTCCTTAACGCTTGCTTCTTCTCTTGGTATAACTCTCAATTACTTTACTTAGTCCTTTTTGGGTTTTTAGTTTACGGCTTTCCAGTAATTCTTCTTCCTCACGCTCTTCTATTTTCTTAAGGGACTCTGAGGTGGCATTCTGTCTCATAATATTTTCCGATGCAAAACTGTTTACTTCTGCAATTTTAACTTCATAATTTAAATAGGAGGTTACCAGATTAATTAGAATGGTGTTGGCATCCCCTTCTACATAATAATCTTCCTTGTATTTTCCCTTTCCTTCTACATCAATGGTAAACGGAAATATCTTTTTCTTAATAATTTCAATATTACTGGTATTATAAAAATGGTTATATATTAGATTAATTTCTGAATGCTCTCTATTTTGTAAACTCTTTAATAATACTTTTTCTATCTCTGCATACCTAGCAATGAAATCTTCCCTCGCAAGCTTTATGATTACTCCCTTACCAGTGTTACGAACCTTTTTGCCAATCAATATTTTATCTGACATTTCGTCCTTGTCTAATAATTGATTCACCTGAAAATTAATGTTACCGCAGAATCCGAAATCACTTCCAAAGTAAATATTTAATGCTGGTTTTTTAGAATCAACCTCCCATAATTTTTTATCTAAAATAAAATTACGGTTATTAACAATCATATCGATAATATCAGAGGCTTCTTTTTCCAACTGTAAATACTTCTCTGCTTTTTTCCTGGCAACATCAACACGAATCAGGGAATGAAAGTTCATAACCTTGACAGTGATTTTGATATTCATATGAAGAACCAGTCCTTTCCTGGTCAAAGTGAATAACGACCAATTATGTAATCCTTCCTTTAATTGAACTTAATCAATCCATCAAACAAGGTACTCATTTCCCCTAAGGACTTTGGAGTAAACTTATATTGCTTCAATCTCTCTCTGACCTCTTTTCCGTTCATCATTTTATTTTTAAGTTCAGAACTCATTTCATCCATATTAGCTAATTCATATACTTCACTGGTTTCCAGGTAGGACAATAATTCTCTTCTGACCACAGCACCAATTCTTTTTATTTCCTTGGTCTGTACTGCTCCGCCCAGACGGGAAACAGAAAGTCCATAATCGATGGCTGGTTTGTGCCCATTCTCAAAATTCTTAGACGATAACACAATCTGCCCATCTGTGATTGAGATAACATTACTGGAGATATAGTCCGTGATATCTCCACCCTTTGTCTCAACAATGGGTAATATAGTAATAGACCCGCCCTCCTTATGTTGGCAGCCTTTTTCTAACATTCTGGCATGAGTATAGAACATATCGGAAGGATAGGCATCTCTTCCTGGAATTTTACCAGTTATTAAACTGATTTCACGGTATACATCTGCATGACGTTTCAGGTCATCAATTGCAACTAAAACATCCCTATTATCCTCGCGCATATATTTTTCTGCAATTGCCAGGCCCACCAATGGAGTATTTACTAATACCGGCGGACATTCATCATTGAAGGCCGCTAAGATAATGGTATATTCCATTGCACCTCTGCGTAACAGCTCTGAATATACTTCTTTTACTTCTCTTTTCGTCTTACCAATTGCTATGTAAATGCACAGAACATTCTTTCCTTTTTGATTCACAAAAGCATCTAATATAATCTGTGACTTTCCAGTCTTCTTATCTCCTATAATGAGCTGTCTTTGTCCGCAGCCCACCGGATAAATCATATCGATACCAGTAATTCCTGTAAGCATTGGGCGATTTACCTTACTGCGTTCCATAATAGAAATGGGCTTGGTTTCAATGGGTAACTCAACGGTTTCATCAAATTTATTGCCAGTAAGCTTATCTTCTCCGAACATATCCGTAATGTGACCCAAGGCATCCTTTGAAAATAAACCACAAAATTCTTTTCCCGTGGCAGTAACCGCATCACCAATATTTATATTCTCCTGCTTCTTGGTAATGGAGATTACTACATTCCTCTGATTAATAGCGCTGACATAACCCTCCGCCTTTTCATCAATCTTTACTAATTCAAAGAAACCAATATCTTCAAGGCCTTCTACTTCAATGATATAATTTTGAACTTTGGAAACTCGTCCTACCTCATAGATATTCTTTCTTTGCTTAATGGCACTTATCTTCTGATCTACCAATTCATCGATATGCTTACTCATAGTTATCTCCAATCCCCTTTGCTATATCAACTCAAACCTACGAATTCCGTAGTCATACATTTTGCTCCCAGTAAATATCTGAAAGCCCTCGCATAAGTTATTATCCTGCTGAACTTGAATGGAATCACTGATATGCTGGTAATCTTCCCCTGCTTTAGAGGATTTGACTAGAATTGTATTGCATTTTATCTTTCTTTGCAGGTATAGCCAATGATAGAAGGTGATGCAGTGAAAGTTTCCATACTGCCTAAGGAACTCCTCCATCAAGCTCTTTTCCTCTTGATTGATAATATCATTCATTATTTCCAGCTGCTCTGCAT
>JAFACO010000270.1 GCA_023425485.1 Bacillota bacterium | reverse complement strand
GTTTTACAGATAAGCTTGATGTCACAGGTTTTCTTAATCCGGATGGGGAAAGAGTCCTCGTGGTGATGAATAAGTCCAATGAAGATGTTGCCTTTTCTATAAAAGAGGATGAAGCTGGCGGAAGTATTACCATCAAAAAACATTCAATTCAGACGATTTGTTATCAGTTGTAAAAGGAGAACTAAAAGATGAAGGTAGAAGCTAATCAAGATAGATCAAAATTGGCAAAAGCAATTCCATATGGAATTGCTTTTCTACTGCTGATATTGATTGTGTCAGGAGTTTTATTTGGTAAGAAACTATGGAATCGATATGTAGATGGGGTGAATCTTAAGAACGATATGAAGATAACGAATTTTCACAATGAGTTGTTTGGGGAGAATGTTTATATTTTTACTCCCGAAGATAAAGCAGAAGATGTAAACAAGGTACTGGAGGAGCTGTGGTCAAAGCAAGAAACCAATCAATTTGGTGAGGATAGGTATGGAGTTTTATTTATGCCTGGGAATTATGATCCTTCCATCGAGATAAAGGTTGGCTATTACATGGAAGTAGCTGGTTTGGGCTTCTTACCAACTGATACAGTAGTGTCAAAACTTAACTGTACCGCAACCTGGCTTGGAGATGATAACAACCATAATGCTACCTGTAACTTCTGGAGAGGTGTGGGTAACTTGACAGTAGACTCTAATACTATGTGGGCTGTTTCCCAGGCCACCTTCATGAGAAGAATGAATATTAACGGTAATCTTGCTTTTCATGACAATTATGGTTGGGCAAGCGGTGGCTTTTTAGCGAATTCCAGAGTGAGTGGTGTGGTTGATTCCGGTAGTCAGCAGCAATGGCTATCCAGAAACAGTGATTGGAATTTGTGGTTAGGTCAGAACTGGAATATGGTGTTTGTGGGAATGGCAGATAAGGATGCTCCAAAGGGTACTTGGCCGGGAACCAAGTATACCTCCGTGGCAGAAACACCCGTAATAGCAGAAAAACCTTTCCTCTATTATGATGAGAAAGATGGTTATCAAGTATATGTACCGGATGTATTGGAGAACTCCAAAAGTTATTCCTGGGAGAAGGATGGACATAGTATTGGTTTAGATGATTTTTATGTGGCAAAGGCAGATGTGGATACCGCTGCTTCTATGAATGAACAGCTTAGTCAAGGTAAGCACTTATTTTTAACACCGGGTATTTATCATCTGGAGGAGCCACTTCGTGTTACAAAAGAGAATACAGTTGTACTTGGTATGGGATTAGCTTCTTTAGTTCCAGTGAATGGAACTGCTTGTATGGAAGTGAGCGATGTGGATGGTGTCAGGTTAGCAGGAGTTCTATTTGATGCTGGTCCCAAGGAATCAGAAGTGTTATTGCAGGTTGGAGCCTTAGGCGAACCAATGCAGGCACGTACCAGTGAGAATCCACTTGTTTTTAGTGACCTATTCTTCCGCGTTGGAGGTCCAGCAGGTTATGAAGCTAAGGTTAAAAAATGTGTTTTGATAGCGAGCGATCATGTAATTGGCGATAATTTCTGGGTTTGGAGAGCGGATCACGGAGATGGAGTAGCTTGGGATAAGAACACTGCGCCGAACGGTATTATTGTTGATGGTGATGATGTAACAATCTATGCCCTTATGGTAGAACACTTTCAGGAATATCAGACCATTTGGAATGGTGAGAACGGAAGAGTGTATTTTTATCAAAGTGAAATCCCATATGATGTTCCTAATCAAGAGGTTTGGATGAGTCATTCCGGTACAGTAAATGGATATTCCTCTTACAAAGTTGGAGAAAATGTTCAGAATCATGAAGCCTGGGGTCTTGGTATCTATTCCTTCCATAGAGATGCTCGTGTGGATTTGTTTTCAGCCATGGAAGTGCCTGATGTGGAAGGGGTAAAGATACATAATACTTGTGCCATTATGATAACTGGAAATCCAGGAATTTCCCATATAATTAACGACCAGGGAGAGGCTTGCAGGGTTGCCGGAGATAGAAAAATAATCGTAGAATACCAAGCAGGAATACAAAAATAAAATAACAACACCATTTTAAAAATTGAGTCATTATATAGGACCTAAGTAATTATTATAATGAATTTATCAACAACACAAGTTGTTAGAGAAAGGGAGGATATTATTTATGAAATTTAAAAAAGTTGCAGCATTGTTGTTAGCATCCGTTTTAACATTTTCATTAGTGGGATGTGGCAGCAATAATTCTGGCAAAAAAGATGACACTAAGCCAACAGATAAACCAGCTGTTGAACAAGAAGACAATGGTGGGGAAGCAACACCTGAAGCTGCTAAGCCTTTAGAAGGTAAATTAGTAGTTTGGACACTTGCAGCTGACCTTGAGCAGTTCTCCGCATACTTCATGGAGAAGAACCCAGGCGTAGAAGTTGAAACAGTAGTTATTGCACCAGCTGATTATCCTACAAAGGTTCAATCCGCACTTCTTGGTGGCGAGACAGAGCCAGACATCATCGTTGGTGAACCACAGATGTTACAGGATATGTATGATGCAGGCTTTTTTGAAGATTTAAATCAAGCTCCTTACAATGCACAGGATTATGCTGATAAGGTAGTAGATTATGTTTGGGAAGTTGGTCAGGACAAAGATGGTATTCAGAGAGCAATCAGCTACCAGATTACACCTGCTGGTTTCTATTATAGAAGAGATATCGCACAGACCGTATTTGGAACAGAAGATCCAGCAGAAATCAGCAAATTATTTGCAGATTATCCTACCATCTTACAGACAGCTGAGACTTTAAAGAAAGCTGGATACAAGATTTTTGCATCCGATGCTGAAACAAATTATTTCTCCGGAGACTCTGCATGGGTTGTTGATGGAACATTAAATGTAGATCAGGCAAGATATGATTACATGGATCTTTGTATTTCCTTATATCAGAATGATTATACAGCATTTGCTAGCCAATGGGCAGCTCCTTGGTATCAGGCTATGAAGGGACCAGTTCCTTTGTTAACAGCTGAAACACAATGGGGTACTGACGACATGAACATCTGGGATGCAGAGTCCTTTGCTGCAGCTACAGAAGGTACTGATACAGTTGAAGTATTTGCATACGGTCTTCCTGCATGGGGCGTTTTAACCATGAGAGATAACGTTGCTGAAACTTCCGGTAAATGGGGCGTTGCAGCTGGTCCTTCTTATGGATTCGGTGGTGGTACCTTCATCGGTGTTAGCTCAGCAAGTGAAAGAAAAGAACTTGCTTGGGAATACTTAAAATTCTGTACCTTAACAGAAGATACAATGGAATGGTGGATTGTTAAATCTGAAGGTGATACAGTTTCTTATATCCCTACCTTAGAGAAACATGCTGAAGATGCTAACGCTATCTACGGCGGACAACAGCTTTACAAGTTCTGGCTTGAACAGGCTAAGGGCATTGATTATTCAAAAGTTACAAGATATGACAAAGCAATCGGCGATGCATGGGGTGCAGCTATAACCTCCATCAAGACTGGTGAAAAAGATAAAGATACAGCTATTTCAGATTTCTATGATGTTGTTGAATCAACCTATCCTGAAATTAAAGTTAATAGATAGGTAAAAATATTCTATTAAGGGATGGAGGATTCGTTAGAATCCTCCCCCTTTGTTCATAACGACTTATTTATCGCATGGCGTAAAATTTGTTGTATAGAGTTGGAGGAAGCAGATCATGATGAATGGTAGAAAACGTAGTAAACTTGGTAGAAGAAATAATATGGCATATCTATTTATAATACCTTTCGTAGTAACATTCCTGATCTTTAGTGTTTACCCGGTATTTCGTACCTTGTATTTGAGTTTCACTAACTTTAGAGGATTTGGTACTCCGGATTTTGTAGGAATAGATAATTACACCCGTGTTGTAGGAGATAAATTTTTCTGGAGAGCTTTAGGCAATACCACAAAAATTTGGGGTGTTAATATAGTATTACAGTTAGGTATCGCATTTATATTAACCGTTGTATTTAGTGATATAAAGTACAGAATGAGAGGTCTTGGTTTCTTTAGAGCTGTATTTTACTTGCCAAATATAATTGCCGCTACATCAGTAGCCTTTTTATTTAAGACATTATTCGATTGGAGATATGGTACAGTAAATCAATTGTTAGCATCAGTTGGTATTAATGAGACCAATCCAATTAACTGGTTAGGAAGCAGTGATATAGCTCCCTATTTTGTAGCAGTAATTGGTGCGTGGATGTGGTTTGGTAACTCATTCATTATGCTTATGGCTGGTGTACAAGGTATCTCAAAAGACTACTTTGAAGCGGCAGCCATTGATGGTGCAGGAAGATGGAAGACCTTTAGTAAGATTACAATTCCATTACTTCGACCAATTTTACTCTATGTAGGTATTACCTCCTTAATTGGTGGACTTCAGATGTTCGACCTGCCATTCTTAATGAGCGGTGGCACCATCGGAAATCCTTCCGGAAGCTTACAGACCGTTATCATGTACTTGTATAAGTTTGGATTTGAAGTGGGTACTCATCAGGTTGGTTATGCCGCTGCGATTGCCTATTCCTTGTTTGCAATTATCTTGATAATTTCAATCATCCAATACAGGCTGATGCGCGAGAAGGAGGACTAATATGGCTTATATAATTAAAAAAACAATTTTATATCTAGGATTAGCGATATTAGCATTAACCTGCTTATTGCCATTTATTTTAATGATGGTCAATTCAACCAGAAGCGGTCTTGATATTATGACCTCCTTTACCTTTATCCCAGGTAATGCATTAAAAGATAATTGGGAAACAGTATCCGGTTATTTTAATCTATTCCGTGGATTTGGAAACAGCTTAATAGTTGCAATACCAGCAACTATATTAACAGCATATTTTTCAGCAGTTACAGCATATGCGCTGGCAGTTTATCATTTTAAAGGCGGTAAGATCTTATTGTTAGTTATTATCGTATTCATGATGATACCTGGACAGTTAAGCTTACTAGGATTTTATAACTTAATTGCAAAATTAAAGTTAGTTAACTCCTATATTCCTTTGATTATACCGGCAATTGCGTCTCCAGGTATTGTATTTTTCTTAAGACAGTATTTAATATCTGTTTTATCCAGATCCTTACTTGAGGCAGCAAGAATTGATGGAGCAAGTGAGATACATATTTTCCATAAAATTGTATTCCCTATTATGTTACCTGGTGTTGCTACCATGTCAATTGGTGCTTTCATCGGTAACTGGAATAGTTACTTGGTTCCATTGATCTTACTTAACACACCTAAGAAATTTACTTTACCGGTTATGATTGCTTCACTTAACTCCTCACAGGATATAACAAGTAATCAAGGTGCCATCTACCTTGCAGTAGCAATATCAGTAATACCTATATTAATTGTATTCTCCTTCTGTTCAAAATACATTATTAGTAGTATTTCAGCAGGAGCGGTAAAAGAATAGGTGAATTTTTGTTAAAATTGACTATGAGTTATAACAAAAATCTGATATACTATAGTTATCGATATCGATTGATACTATTTAAATGGAAGAAGATAGTGGAATGAAATCGATATTGAAAAACTGAAAGATAGAGAGAATACTATGGCAAAGAGTAAAGGTATAATTATCCTAACTATTTGGATATTAATCATGTTTACCGGCTGTTCTGCTAATGATAAAGATGATATAGACAAGGCAGCTGACGGTACACCTGCCTGGAAGAAATATTCACAGGAGCCGATTACATTTGATTGGTATATTAATTATTCTTGGTATACAACGCCTTGGGGACAGAATGCTGTCTCCAAGGCTATTACTGATGAAACGGGAGTTAGTATACAATTTGTGGTTCCATCCGGCAGTGAAGTTCAAAAATTGAATGCGATGATTGCATCAGACACCCTTCCTGATTTTATAACATTAGGATGGTGGGAGACACAGGCACAAACCATGGTGGATCAGGACATGGTATATGCACTGAATTTATTGGCAGATCAATACGATCCATACTTTTATCAAGTTGCAGATGATCAAGTGGTTTCCTGGTATCAAAAAGAGGATGGTAATCTTTATGCTTATCCCAATTCCTCGTACACTCCAAATGATTTTGAATCTGGTATAAACATAGGCAGTAATCAGAATTTTTTGGTTCGTAAGGACATCTATGAAGCAATTGGAAGTCCGGATATGACCACGATTGAAGGTTTTAAGAATGCAGTTATGAAAGCGGAAGAAATGTTTCCTATGGTGGAGGGTGAGCCATTGATACCTGTTGGCTCAGATGAGTTTTTTGAAGAAGGATGTAATTCCTTTGATAAATACTTGCAGAATTTTCTGGCAGTTCCCTTTGAGGTCAATGGGATATATAACAATCGTTTTGTTGATGAAGATTATCTAAGTTGGTTAAAGATGTTCCGTGAATTAAATGAGATGGGATACTTATCAAATGAAATTTTCATTGATAAGAGAGCACAATTGGAAGAAAAGATGGCAAAGGGAAGATATTTTTGTCTTCTATATCAAGGTAGTGATATTCAAGCTTCACAGAAAAAATTAAATGCTACAAATCCCGAAAGTGTTTATATTGCAGTAGATGGTCCTAAGAACTCGAAAGGTGATGACCCGGTACTCCCAAGTACAGGAATTAATGGTTGGACAATTACTTTTATATCAAAGAATTGTAAGAATCCTGAAAGAGCCATTGCGTTTATGAGTTACTTGATGAGCGAAGAAGGACAGAAGAAGATATTTCTAGGTGTTGAAGGCGTTACCTATGATGTTGTGGACAATAAATATGTACTCAAACCAGAGGTAGAGGAACTTCTGAATGCAGATAGGAATGAATATGATCGTTTATATGGAGCAGATGATGCTTATTGGATGTTGCAGAATAATGTAATGCAGGATCAATGGCTGGAAGAGACGGATCCGTTGATGAAATCCTTACGTGACTGGACCATTCCATATACCCAATATACTGGTCAGTATGATGTTGTATTTGAAGCAGACAGCAGTTTTGCACAGATTGATAAGAAGGTGAAGGTAGAATGGGGAAAAACCTTACCATTACTTCTCTTAGCCACATCAGAAGAAGAGTTTGATACAATTCTACAGAATTTTATAATCAGAATAAATGATATGGGATATGAGCAACTAATTGATGAGTGTACAAAGGTTATGCAGGAATCAAAGCGTAAACTAGGTTTGGATTAGAACGATGAAAATAAGACGATGGTTTTATAGGCAAAAACTCAATATTAAGTTTACTATACTAATTGGTATGATTATTTTTATTCCAATCTGTGGTATTTTTACGCTTATATTTCAAAATCTAAAAACAAATAATAGTAAGCAAGCCATTAGTAATACAAAATATACTATGACTCAGATGTATGGGGTAGTTCAGAAAACCGTAGAATTATGTAATACCTCTACTCAGGTATTTCTTAATTATCAAAAACTTAGTGAATTCCTTTTAGAGCTTGAGAAAAATGAGACCCTCGAGACACTGGATTTGATGGAGTTTCGTCAGTATGATATAGGGATGCTTGAAAATATCGTTAACTCTAATCCATATCTATATCAGATTAGAGTATATGCAGGTACAAATGATTTCCCGGAGATGTTTCCTATTCTTTTTCAACATAACCGATTAAAGGAATTCACTTGGTACGATAAATTTGAATCTGGCAAATGGCAATTTGATTATCCTGATGCAATGTCCTATAATTCCGTAAATACTTCAGAACATACCATGGGATTAATCACTACACTGTCAGATTATGAGTATGATAATCTTGCTGTAATTGAAGTTGCAGTGCGTATGGAGGAAGTATTTGATAACATATTCCAGTCTACCAATGATAATTGGGGCGGTTTTATTAATGAGACTGGGACAATTTATAGTGGCTCCAAGGAAGAATGCATATGGGAAGAGAATAAAGAGAAAATAATTGAGCAAATTCTTGAGGAAAAGGGTAAAGTAATCGCTGGAGAACAATCCTTTGAAACAGAACAGTATTATGAAACAGAGCTGTTAGATAAAAAGGTTATTGTTGGTATTCTTCCAATGAAAGAGCTTTCTGGGACTTTTGTTCGTATTGTGAGTATGGAAGACAGTATGAAGACTGTTTGGAAATACCAGTCACTCTATATGATTGCACTTGTATTTGCATTTGTATGCCTGGTATTCCTAATTAATCTTGTGGTTAAGGCGCTACTTAAACGGTTCTATGATGTATTAAATACCATTACCCGAATTCAGGATGGTGAATTAAATGTCAGAATCAATCGTTCTGGAAGCGATGAGATGGGCCAGCTTGGCCGCGAGATTGACCTTATGCTTGATACCATCGATCGATTAATGCATGAAAACTTAAGCAGAGAATTGTTAATGAAAAACTCAGAAATTAAAGCGTTGCAAAATCAGATTAATGTACATTTTATCTATAATGTATTGGAATCTATAAAAATGATGGCAGAGATTGATGAAAAATACGCCATCTCAGATGCAGTTACCTCTCTGGGTAAGTTATTACGATATGGTATGAGATTCAGTCCAAAGAACGTTACCGTAGAGCAGGAAATTGAATACATCAGAAATTACCTGGATTTAATTAATTTAAGATTTGACTATCAGATAATTCTAGCACTCAATATTCCTTCCGTATTATACAAGCAGGAAATTCCTAAAATGACGTTACAGCCAATTGTAGAGAATGCAATTTATCATGGAATTGAGGAACTAGCTGAGGACTCAAGTATATATATCAAGGCATATATAGAGGATGAATATAATTTTATTATTGAAATAACTGATTCGGGACAGGGTATGAATCAGGAAACAATCGATCAAATTCACAAAAAAATCGCTGGTGAAATTGAGTCTGGTGGCGGAAGCGGTAATGGAATTGGTTTAAAGAATGTGCAGGATAGGATACGAATTTCGTTTGGCTCACAATATGGAATTAGTCTATATTCCAGAGAGAAGTGTTATACCAAAGTAGTTGTTAAGTTACCAATTACACATAGGGGGGACTCGGGCAATGAATAAGGTATTAATTGTTGAAGATGAAAAAATGATACGTAAGGGTATCGTAGTAATGTTAAATAGAGCTCCAGTTCCAATTGATGAGATTATTGAATGCAGAAATGGGGAAGAAGCTCTGGAAGTACTAAGGACTACAAAAATAGATATGATGATTACAGATATACGAATGCCTAAAATGGATGGAATAACATTGGTAAAGCAGATGCAGGATTTACCCAATAGACCGGCTGTTTTAGTAGTAAGTGGATATGATGATTTTAATTATGCGGTAGAAGCACTTCGAAATGGAGTAAAAGATTATTTATTAAAGCCAATTGAGCGTGAGAAGTTCTACAAAGTAATTGCAAATATTCAAGAAGAGCTTGAAAATAAAGAAGAAGAGAATGTAATAACCAAGAAAATCGGAAGTCAGCAATTAAAATATTTATTGCTAAATAAGACAATTGCGAACGAAGAAATAACTGCTATCGATAAGCAATTCTCCAGTATGTTTCCTGAAAATACCTATCTTATCTGTTGTATTAATAGTAGGGAGCGGCATTTTAAAGAAGATGAATCCTTAATATTACTTAAGGATGTTGAAGGCCAAAACTTATTAATTCTGGATAGTGAACAGCTGAAAATGCGTATGACAGATGAGTTGAAGGAATGCAGTATGGGAATTAGCAAGCTTCATACTGGCATTGGGGAGTTAAAGGAAGGTTTTCGAGAAGCACTGCTTGCAAGAAGAGAAGCCTTTGTCAAGTGCTTGCCCTTTTACCACTATGAGGAGTCTTCCTTTGATTATGAAACAATACCTGAGGATTTCCCGGAACAGTTTATCCAGTTATTTGGAACACAAAAAGTAGAAGACGGAATAAAGAAGTTTAACAGCATTCGAGTGAAAGCTAAAATGAATAAAATATCTGCGGAGACCTTACTTGAGGTTACCAGAAGAATTCTTGATCAGTTAATCACCACCTATGAGCGTATGATTGAATTTGACCTGGAGGCCTTTCAGGAACTTAGAGAACCACTGGATTTTACCAATGCAGATACTTATTATGACTATCTCGAGAGCTGGATTCGTAAAATGCAGCAGTTGATTATGGAAGAGTTTGATGATTATAAAAATAAGGAAAAGATTAATCAAGCCATTATCTATATTAAGGAGAACTTTAAAAGTGATCTGAATATGGCGGTTGTTAGTAATTGTATTTCCATGAACTATTCGTTATTCTCCTTGAATTTTAAGCAATATACAGGTATGAATTTCGTTAACTATTTGAAGAAAATAAGAGTGGACGAAGCCAAGAGACTGCTGGAAGAGACGGATGAGAAAATCATTGATATCAGCCAGATGGTAGGCTATGAAAATGATAAGCATTTCATGAAGATATTCAAAAGTGTATGTGGTGTTTCACCAAGTGAGTACAGGAAAAACAGTTGGTATCAGAAAAAAGATAAGAAGGAAGTTAAGGATAAGTAATGAAACCGGAATATATTGAAGTATCCTCCTATGAGGAAGTGGGTTATAAGCCAGTAATTGACTACATGGAGTGGAGAGTTGCCATTCTAAATTATATTGATGAGCTGGAAGTACAAAATATAGAGACTATGCAAAAGCATAATGAGACCGATGAAGTATTTGTACTCTTAAAGGGTAACTGCAAGTTATTCACTGGAGGTAATGGAGATACTATTGGTGAAATTGATGCTATTCAGATGGAACCATTAAAGCTTTATAACGTTAAAAGAGGAGTTTGGCATACACACACTCTGGATTTCGAGGGGAGCGTCCTGATTGTGGAGAACAGAAACACTTGTGATGATAATTCACCAAAGTTAGTATTAACGAAGGAACAGAGGGAAAAATTACAGCAGGTGTGAGTAATTAATAATGGCACGAAACACAGGGGAAAAGTTTACGCCGAAAACAGTTTAGTTTACTAAAAATGAGATGGAATATAATGAGGGAATATAAATAGAGAATAGTAATTTAATTAAATAATAAGGGAGATAAAAGGCACCATGTTAATTAGTTTTATAATTAATGTGATGTCTTTTTTGTATGTTTTATTATGTGTCTTGAAACAGAAATTAAACGTAAGAGTTAATGAAATGATAAAAATTTATATAGTGATTTATTATTAGAGTAAGCAGATTTTCACGAATAAATCTGCTAGTTTATAGATTGATTTTATGTTCATTATGTAAACTAATAGTTGTATAGATAAAAATCTAACGTTTATACAGATAAAATTAACGTTCATGTCAGAAATTGTTGTATATAGTCTAAATATACTATATAATGGAAAAATCATGTAATTGTGTTAATGCATGAAAAAATAAATAGGATGGAAGGAATCATTACTAAAAATGGGGAAAAAAAGAGCAACAAATCTAAAAAAAATGATTCGTTACTTGGTGACTGTAATTATGATAATTTCATTTACCATGACAACAATCACATTGGATGTTAGTGCAGAAGTTGGGCATAATCATCAGCAAGATATAACCAATCAACACGATCACTCTACGGCTGAATTAGGAGTTGATCATTCTAACCATGGTCATGAACAACTTGACCATGAACTTCTAGGATTTACATTTCAGGAATATACTGACCATAATATTTCTAATAAACATTACCGTGGGGCAGTGCTAGGGTTAAGCAAGTTTGGATATGCATTTATTCATGAACATGAAGAACAACAAGACCCACAGGTAAGTGGGTTGTCGCTGTCTGGTAAAATAGCAGATGTTGAAACATCTTCTAATGACAGGTTAATAACAGAAAATTGGAACCCTACTTATTCAAAAATTAATCATTTGCGGAGTAAGGGACAGAATGGTTCAGAAGTAAAAATTGCAATATTTGATTCGGGAATTGATTTGAATAATGAATACATAAAAGTTTCCGGTGGAGTATCTTTCGTTGATGGAATTAATAGTTATGATGATGATAATGGTCATGGAACAGCTATGGCTGGTATTTTAATCTCAAATATGCAGAAAAATAGCTCGAGTGGCGCAGCACCAGAGATAGAACTGTATTCTGTTAAAGTTCTCAATAAAGATGGCGTAGGGAATTATAGTAATGTAATTAAAGGATTTGAATGGGCAATAGAACATGAAATAAATATTATTACCTTAAGCTTAGGGGGATATGAATATTCGCAAGTATTAAGGGATGCGATTGACAAAGCAATTGCAAACAATATTTTAGTAATTGCAGCAGCAGGTAACGATGGAGCAGATAATATTATGTATCCAGCTGCTTACCCAGAAGTTATCAGCGTAGGAGCTCTTAATGCTGATATGCAGATTGCTGACTTTTCAAACTATGGAGAAGGAATTGACATTTTAGCACCTGGAGAGCATATTTTGACTATTGGATTAAACAATGAAGAAATTAATTTAGATGGTACATCATGTGCAGTGCAGAATGTTGCAGGAATGGTGGCACTTAAATGGAGTAGTAAGATGAACTATAATAATATGGAAGTTATGGACTTATTATATAGTAGTTTAGAACAAAGTTTTAATATCTATAATTATGATAGGTTAAATACTAATCAATATAATTTCATCTTGTTTGAAAGAAGTAATAAAGAACCCTTTTCTGCAATGAATTTTAATGAGGAAGCTACTTTTGAATGTAATTATGAAATTATAGCACAAGCGTGCACTCACTCCTGGGTAACGACCAGTAGTTATACAGCACCAACATGTGCAAAAGCGGGGTCACAAGGTTATAAATGCAAACTTTGTGGTGTAACAAAAACGGAATCTATAGCGAAAACAACTAACCATACCTGGGTAAAGACCAGTAGTTATACAGCACCGACATGTGCAGCTACTGGTTCACAAGGGTATAAGTGTAGTGTTTGTAGCACAACAAAGACAGAATCTATAGCAAAGACGACTAACCATACCTGGGTGAAAACCAGTAGTTATACAGCACCAACCTGTGCAAAAGAAGGTTCACAAGGTTATAAGTGTAGCGTTTGTAGCGGAACAAAAACGGAACCTGTAGCGAAGTCGACTACTCATACCTGGGTGAAAACCAGTAGCTATACAGCATCAACATGTATAAAAAACGGATCACAGGGTTGGAAATGTAGTGTTTGTAGTTCAACTAAGACAGAAACGTTAGGCCTGGCTGATCACATAATAGAGGTAGTTGCATCAACGTCACATGAAGAGACGTATGGTCATAAATTATATGATATTTGTAAAGTATGTAAAACTAATTTAGGTTACGAATATAGTGATAACGCTTCTTATATCGTTCCTTCAGGTACCCATACGACTGGAAAGGGAGATTATTATCGAGAATTATGCACATATTGCAATACTTTAGTAGGAAGTGGATATTCAGGACTCAAATATGAAAAAAGCTCAACTCATACAACAGGTTTGGGACATTATTGGAAACAATCCTGCTCTTGTGGGGTTATAGAAGGACAAGGATATATAAATGATAGATATATGTCAGGTGATTTAACACAAGCTGGGCACGGAACATATGGACATGCCGTGACATATAGATGTTACGAATGTGATACTATAGTTGGTACCGAAAGTTTACAAGGAGCTTATTCTAATACAGGTAGTCATACATCATCAGGACACTCTATAACGACGTATTGCTATTATTGTGATAAGTTTTTAGGACAAAGTTATCAACAGTTATCATACTGTCTATCATGTACAACACCTCCTAGTATTAGCTTTAATAATCTAAATGCTAGTACAGTATTAAAGGAGACAGATACAGCCTTTCAATTGCAGATTAAAGTACAGGATAATGAAAATGATACCCTAACCTGTAATTACTATCTGGATGGAAGTACGACGTCTTCAGGTACTGTTACAGCAACTGGGACAAGTTCACAGAAAATTGTTGCTTTTCAAAACACTATCAATATTGCAAATCTTAGTGAAGGTAATCATACAATAAAAGCCACAGTTAGGGATAGTATAGCTCCGATGGGAGAGGCTACAGTAACTTTCAAGGTAGATAAGTCAGCACCATCATTTGATACAGTTTCAGTTGATGCAACAAAAAATATGTCCAAATTAACTGTGGTTAATGCAAAAGACCTATATTCAGGATTGGCCACAGATGCTTATTGCTTTACATTAGGAAATGAGACTACTGATTGGCTATCCAGTAATTATTATACATTTTATGATTTAAAAGCGAATCAAAGTTATAGCTATAGTGTTGAAGTAAAGGATAAGGTAGGACATATTAAAAAAAGTACAGGTATGTTCAGTACTAGTACTGACAGACCAATAATATCGGCAACAGCACTTTCAGAGAAT
The DNA here is from genome assembly GCA_023425485.1 of Bacillota bacterium. Classification (GTDB taxonomy): domain Bacteria; phylum Bacillota; class Clostridia; order Lachnospirales; family Lachnospiraceae; genus Mobilitalea. Next base: position 106 of record JAFACO010000270.1, on the reverse strand, counting down.
CGGGTTCAATTAATTATAAAAGATACTAATTCTGCTGCAACTAATTATAAAATACAGGTAGGCAGTGAGTATGCAACTGCTGCTGGAGGCTTATCGAGTACAGAAG
>JAFACO010000141.1 GCA_023425485.1 Bacillota bacterium | reverse complement strand
TCGCTGAACTGACCATTATGCTTCGGCAATAAATCGAGTAATGCAGTCAGTTTGTTACTGGAACGCCATGTTAAATCCTTGGAGTTAATACGTTGCTGATCATCACGGTAGAACACACCCTCTGCGTCAACTAAATAGTCTTCTCCTTCAATACCCCATGACAGAACTTTCTGCCAAGGCTCGCTCAGCATCAAATCTACGAATGTAAGTGCAGCCTCAGGTTGTTCGCTGGATACGGATACACCGAAGCCCTGGTTTGTATTCATAACAGGACGATCTGCATAATATGGCTCTGCACCTGGATATACCGGCATAACTGGAACATAGGTACGGTCATCCATTTTTGAACCTTGTAAAGCCTGTGTAGCAGTTTGAAAGTTCCAATACTGGTCATGCATACCAAGTACGACACCTGTTGCAATTTTTGCTGTATATTGGTCAAAACTATCTGTAAAGGAAGTAGGGTTTACTATACCCTTTGCATACTCAGCATTCAGAATCTTGAAGAAGTCATGAGCGATCTGCTTGTCTGCATAAATTGATGCAACATTATTGCTATCAACTACAACGCCACCGTTGTTTGGATTACCAGCAAGGAAGTTCGGAGGGTTAGTCATCCCCCACTCACGTCCGGTAGAGCAAAGAAGTTCAAAACCTACTGTCTTCTGGCCGTCAATCTCAGGATACTTTGCCATGTAATCTTCAATCAATTTAAAATATTGTTCAAGCGTAATGTTGGTAAGGTCTGGATAACCAGCATCCGCAAGAACAGCCTTCTGAATCCAGAATGCTGAACCCCAGTGTGTACCACCGGTTACCTCACCATAAAAACGATTATAGTTCGGGATTATGTATAGTCCTGGATCCACCTCACCGCCATTATAACTCATCTTCTTAATATATGGATCCACGTGTGTTTTAAGATTCGGGTATTTTCCAGAAGCAATCATGTCATCCAGTTTAATCAGTGCACCGCCTTCAAGAAGACGCATCTTTAAGTCTGTTGTACCAACAAGGTCAGGATAGAGACCACCTGCCAGCATAACACCGATTTTCTGGTCTGCGTTGTCCGGAGTAATTATTTCATATTTAAGAGTTACTCCCAATTTGTCTTTTAGCAATTTGCTTAGCTTGTTGTCAGGTGCAGGTGCCTGCTCAGCTGTCATCAACCAAACAGACAATGTTGTATCTTTGTCTGGTGTAAGTAAGCCAGATGGATCGGCCAGTGGATCTGTTGTACCCGCTGGTGCTTTTGTTGCGGTACTAGTTGGAGCCTTTGTCGTCTCAGGTTTGTCAACATTGTCAGGTTTGTTACCATTGTTATTTTTGCATGCTACTACGGTAAGCATTACTACAAATACCATAGCGAGTGCCAATAACTTTCTAACTTTCATAAATCTACCTCCTCTAATTAATAAATTTATTACAAATTAATTGTAGCAAATTCCCATAAAGTATTCTCCCGATTAATTGCTATGTTGCTATCAAATCTTGCTATTTTTCCAAAACACTTTTGTATATTTTATATGTTTTATGTTGAAATATAATAAAATCAACTGCTATTTTGTATATGTTAATTTTATCACTTTAATTTTAGATTAGGAATATTATACGATTGCAATGTATATGACATGTGTTTTATTGTGCATATTCTATGCATTTAATGGCTTTTGTAACTTTTTCCCATGTACCCATAATTAACACTGTACTATTACCTAATTGTTGCTATTATCTTTCTATAACAATTGAAAGGATACCACTATGATTGAAAATCTTCGCGGAATACAGGAAACAGTTAATTTTGATTGCAGACTTATCCGGTTTTTAGTTAATATCACTTTAGCCGTTGTTTAAACAACTTACAAATGTATCCTACATATACTCTGCTATCTATTACTATAACTCCCCAACGGAACTGTACTCCCATGAAGATAGATAAGTGTTAACTCATTTTTTTACGTATAAAAAAGTACCTAAGCAATCTATAAAATGTAAATAGATGACTAGGTCCTTTTTCATACAAAGAATTAGTTATTCCTTATTCCTCGTAAATCACAAAATTATTACATTAGTTATTTTCTCTCCCACGCTCACCAATCGCTTTAACCGTATCGCCTTCAAGTACCCTATGCCGTCTTTCCAATGGTATTATCAGCAATACTCAATAACATGTACACGTGTACATATATTGGTCGTTAAAGCAGAAATTTATTACGATATATCATTGGCCATTTTTCTATTTAAGAAACTTTTCTGCAAAAGGACCTGCAATAGGATACAATCCACATGAGTTCCCAAAATAATCCTCGTTAAATACAATGGATGTTCCATCTGGATTTTCATATTTTTGCTCTGGTTCAAAAGCCATTCCTAATGTTTCTGTTGATATTAATGTAGTAGCCTTTAACTTTTGCACATAATCACCCAGATTTGTTTTGATAGAATATTTTCCATTTCTTTCTTCAACTGAAACTGTAATTGTATGCTCATTATCAATAACCGCATTTTCCTTTGACATAGGTTTTGCTCCATTAAAATAAACATTACCTTCTGCCCATACTGGAAGCGGATTATAGTAGCGATCACTAGGTGCTGAACCCATACCACAATCTCCTTCAAACTGCTTCTCGTATTCTTCCCATGTCGGATAATTCTCATATGGGAAAGTACCACTAAACAGATTATTATCATCCCAGTCATTCTCACCCATAGAATCTACATACTTTTGTAATTCCATTCGAATTTTTTGCTGTATGAAAATATTATTATAGAATCTCATATCACCATGCAAAAATGACATAAAGCCTGCAATCATTGTCTGATGTGGAACATGATAAGGAGTATAGCGTGGTGAGATTTTAGTCATTGCTCCATTATTCACGCCTCTTCCAATCGCTACCATCGAACCTGCAATTAGATTATGCACAAATGCTACACCTTGTGTTGGAAGCTTTAAAGCTCTGTCTGATAAGAAAATATTATTATCTATTAATGTAGGTCCATGAGATACTTCGATAAAGAGGTCTTCTCCTACTCCCATTACACCTACATCTGCAAAATTTTCATTCTTAGGTGTACAATTATCATGAAACAAATTTTGAGATACTCGAGTGCCTTGCGCTTGCCAATCAAGCCATATCCCTCTTGTGCAATGATGGATATGGTTTCGCCTAATGATTACATCTATAGCCGCGTGCATTTTAATTCCACCAATTTCAGCACCAGCTAGATTTTGTTTATTATTAATATGATGAATTTCATTATCCTCTATAATAGAGAAAACGCCACCCAAATGTCCTACAATACCTGTCTGCCCGCAATCATGAATGTCACATCTTCTTACTATATGTGAGCCAATTTTATCCTTTGACCATCCTTCTCTTTGCGCTTGACAGATGTTCTCACGCTCTGTTTGAGTACCATCCTTAAATTTTAATTTAGACCATTTATTATCATTTTCTTTTTGCAAATATTTCCCCAGGGAAATCCCGGAGCATTTTGCCTCATAAACTTCGCAATCCTCAATGGTCCATCCTTTTGACCAATGCGGTCCTATCATACCCTCCTGCAGTGCTGTTGGTGGTGCCCATTGTGTTGCAGCTTGTCTTACTGTAAACCCAGAAAAAGTTATATATCCAATACCTTCTTCTTTTGGATAGAAACAATTTTTTCTAACACTGATTTCTACATTTTCCTCGTTAGGATTTTTATCTTGAAAGTTAGCATATAAAATAGTTTCATTTTTCTCAGTGTCTTGAGTAGTATACCATGTGTAAACAGTAAAATCAGTATCCCATGAACGCATATTTTCCCCAGGATTCAACACTTTATCAAACTCAGTCACTTCATACATGGACTTATTATTCAAAAAGACCTCTCCAGTATGTGCAATTATTGTTGCAACATACCAGTCCCCATAAACAAGGGTTGTATATGGATTATAATCTCCAAATAATGTATTCGGAATTTTTGCTTTCCATACATTTCCCGCATGAAGCTCCCAATTTTTAACTTCATCGGCACCAGTAATAATTGCAGCCTTTTTCTCCTCAGCACGATAAATAATTCTGTTGTCTACAGTTCCACTATTGATAGGATTAACATTTTCTCTGTAAATACCTGGCGCTACGATAACCTCGTCTCCAGATACTGCGATATTTGCTGCATCCTGTATTTTTCCAAAAGGATGCTCTTTACTTCCATCTCCACCACTAAATGATTTTGAATCTACATAATACTTCATATTACTGATTCCGTCCTTTCATTTCGCATGATTTCTGTTTCTAACTTATATTTTATAATTTCCAATTATAGCCATTATGATAGCTCAATGAAAAAACAACGAAGTAATTTATTCGTTCGAATCTCTGAAAGTGCCAAAATAAAGCATTACAGAAAAATTATATCAGAGAATCAGATGAAGCTTGATATTTTAGCAAGTTAAAAAAAGCAGTTTATCGTTCACGATTAATAATAATTAAAGAATTATCACCATACTTATATTTCTAAAAGTATTGTATATTATTACCTTTCAATAATCAATTACTAATAATACAGCTTATTAAGGTAGTAATCATTTACATAATTAGTATATTTTAAAAGCACCCTATCACTTTTTCATGATAGGGTGCTCTGAATTCATTGCAGTGTTTCAATACAGTCTAACCTAAGTCAAGCCATCAAAATACATTGAAATATCAATATTATTTATTGTTAAGAACTGCCTAGTGCTCAAGCACACAAGCCGTATAACAAAAGGCAGCCCATATGGACTGCCTTTCTGTATTTAAAATTATTTATTGTTTAATACTGCCTGTGCTGCTGCTAATCTAGCGATTGGCACGCGGAAAGGAGAACAGGATACATAGTTCAAACCTACCTTGTGGCAGAATTCAACGGTTGAAGGATCTCCACCGTGCTCACCACAGATACCAAGCTTAATGTTAGGTCTAGCAGAACGTCCCTTATCGGAAGCCATCTTAACTAACTGGCCAACACCTTCTTGATCAAGTCTTGCAAATGGATCTGACTCGAAGATTTTGGTCTTGTAGTAGGCATCTAAGAACTTACCAGCATCATCACGGGAGAAACCGAATGTCATCTGTGTTAAGTCATTCGTACCGAAGGAGAAGAACTCAGCTTCTTCAGCAATTTCGTCAGCAAGTAAAGCTGCACGAGGAATCTCGATCATAGTACCGATATGATATTCGATATCGGAGTTTAATTCCTTCTTAACTGCTTCTGCAGTCTCAACTACGATTTCCTTAACAAACTTTAACTCTCTCTTTTCGCCTACAAGAGGGATCATGATTTCTGGAACGATGTTGAAGCCTTTTTCGTTCTTAACTTCGATTGCTGCTTCCATAACTGCTCTGGTCTGCATCTTAGCAATCTCAGGGTAAGTTACGGCAAGACGACAACCTCTGTGACCCATCATAGGGTTGAACTCATGTAAGGAATCACAAACAGCTTTAACTTCTGCTACAGAAAGACCCATATCATCAGCTAATGCTGCGATATCGTCATCGTTTGTAGGTACGAACTCATGTAGAGGAGGATCAAGGAAACGGATAGTAACTGGTCTGCCTTCCATTACTTCGTAAAGACCCTTGAAGTCACCCTTCTGGAAAGGAATTAACTCGTTAAGAGCTTCTTCTCTAGCTTCAACAGTCTTAGAAAGGATCATCTTTCTAATCTTGTGGATTCTGTCGCCTTCAAAGAACATATGCTCTGTACGGCAAAGGCCGATACCTTCAGCACCAAACTTAACAGCGTTAGCTGCATCAGCAGGTGTATCTGCATTTGTTCTTACTTTTAATGTTCTGATTTCATCAGCCCATGTCATAATTCTATCAAAGTTACCACTGATGGAAGCTTCTACAGTAGGGATATCTCCGATGTAGATGTTACCTGTGGAACCGTCTAAGGAAATGTAATCTCCTTCTTTTACTGTGTTACCAGCTAAGGTGAAGAATTTCTCTTCTTCGTTGATGTTAACTTCGCCACAACCAGATACACAAGCAGTACCCATACCACGAGCAACAACGGCTGCGTGAGATGTCATACCACCACGTACTGTTAAGATACCTTCAGCTGCATGCATACCTTCGATATCTTCTGGAGAGGTCTCAAGACGAACAAGGATAACTCTTTCGCCTTTGTCATGGTTGTTCTTAGCATCTTCAGCAGTAAAGTATACTTTACCAGCTGCTGCACCAGGAGATGCAGGAAGAGCACTACCAGCAGGCTTAGCTTCTGCTAATTTCTTAGGATCAAAGGTAGGATGTAATAACTGATCTAAGGATTTTGCATCAATTCTCTTGATCGCATCTTCCTTTGTAATCTTTCCTTCATCAACTAAATCGCAAGCGATTTGAAGAGCTGCAGGAGCTGTTCTCTTACCGCTACGAGTCTGTAAGAAGAAAAGTTTTCTATCTTCAATTGTGAATTCCATGTCCTGCATATCTCTGTAGTGATTCTCTAAGAGATTAGCAATTCTCATGAACTCTGCATATGCATCTGGCATGTCCTGCTCAAGTCTTGTGATAGGAAGTGGAGTTCTGATACCAGCAACAACGTCTTCACCCTGAGCATTGATCAGGTATTCACCGTAGATCTTAGCTTCACCTGTGGAAGGGTTACGAGTAAATGCAACACCAGTACCTGATGTATCACCCATGTTACCAAATACCATTGCCTGAACGTTAACTGCAGTACCCCAATCACCAGGGATATCGTTCATTCTTCTATAGTAAATAGCACGAGGATTGTCCCATGAACGGAATACAGCTGTAATCGCTTCGATTAACTGATCTGCAGGGTTCTGAGGGAAATCTGTACCTTTTTCAGCTTTGTATAAAGCTTTGAAACCAGCAATAACATCTTTTAAATCATCAGCAGTAAGATCGGTATCATAATGAACACCTTTCTTCTCTTTGATTTCATCTAATACTCTCTCGAATTTAGACTTGCTAACTTCCATAACTACGTCAGAGAACATCTGGATAAATCTTCTGTAAGAGTCATAAGCAAATCTAGGATTGCCAGTTTTCTTAGCAAAACCTTCAACAGCTGCGTCAGTTAAACCTAAATTAAGAATTGTATCCATCATACCAGGCATGGATGCTCTAGCACCGGAACGTACAGATACAAGTAAAGGATTCTCTGTATCACCGAATTTTTTGCCCTGCTCTTCTTCAAGAAGTGCTAAGTTAGCAAAGATTTGGCCCCTAATTTCATCTGTGATCTTCTTACCGCTATTGTAGTAGTCTGTACAAGCTTCTGTCGTTACAATAAAACCTTGAGGAATCGGAAGACCTAAGTTAGTCATTTCTGCTAAGTTAGCGCCTTTACCGCCAAGAAGGTTCTTCATATCTGCCTTACCTTCTTTGAACAAATAAACCCATTTTGCCATTTTGTAAGTGCCCTCCTAAAATAATTTATATTTTACAATTTGTAGTAGCTTCACCCTTGATTGGGATGTCGAAAGTATTCTGTGATTTCACAAGACACTTTCGGCATCCAAATCATGACAATATACTACGCAAACATAATGAAAATACCTCATTATGTTTGCGTATTTTTATCATTCAAAGGGATAAAGTTCATATACAAATTATAACTCGTTTTAGGCTTTTCTAATCGTTAAAAGCCAATGGTAATATTAAGCGAATGTACTCGAAAATCCTCTAAAATTTAGTACTTGAAGAGATTTCTGGAGGAACTCCGCTCACCGTGCACATTATATCATAGATACTAAGGAATAGGAAAGTGTTTTTTTCTAAAATTTTAATTTATTCTCAAAATATACCTTGAGATCTTCAATTTTAATTCTTTCCTGTTGCATTGTATCTCTATCACGTACAGTTACTGCACCATCTGTCTCAGACTCAAAATCATAAGTAATACAGAATGGTGTACCAATTTCATCCTGTCTACGATAACGCTTACCAATGTTACCTCTATCATCAAATTCACAGTTGTAAGTTTTGCAAAGTTCTGTGAAGATTTTCTCAGCAGGCTCTGATAATTTCTTGGATAAAGGAAGAACACCAACCTTAACAGGTGCTAATGCAGGATGGAAGCGAAGTACGGTACGTACATCACCTTCTTCAATCTGCTCTTCATCATAAGCTGCACAGAGGAATGCAAGTGCAACACGGTCAGCTCCAAGAGATGGCTCGATTACATAAGGAATATATCTTTCCTTTTTCTCATCATCAAAATAGCTCATATCTTCTTTGGAAACTGTCTGATGCTGCGTTAAATCGTAGTTAGTACGATCTGCAATACCCCACAACTCGCCCCATCCAAATGGGAACAAGAACTCAATATCAGTAGTAGCTTTACTATAGAAAGAAAGTTCCTCTGCATCATGATCTCTAACTCTCATCTCTTCATCTTTCATGCCCAGAGCTTTTAACCAATCGATGCAGAACTGTCTCCAATATGCGAACCATTCTAAATCAGTATCTGGCTCACAGAAGAATTCCAATTCCATCTGCTCAAATTCTCTGGTACGGAAGGTAAAGTTACCAGGTGTAATCTCGTTTCGAAAGGACTTACCGATCTGTCCGATACCAAATGGAATCTTCTTACGAGAAGTTCTTTGTACATTCTTAAAGTTAACAAAGATACCCTGTGCTGTCTCTGGTCTAAGATAAACCACATTCTTTGCATCTTCGGTAACGCCCTGGAAAGTCTTGAACATAAGGTTGAACTGACGAATATCTGTAAAGTTATGTTTACCGCAGGTTGGACAATTAATACTATGTTCTTCAATGTATTTTTTCATATCTTCATGGGACCAGGCATCTACGGAACCTTCCACGGCAATGCCCTTCTCCATGTTATAATCTTCAATAATCTTATCAGCGCGGAAACGCTCATGACATTCCTTACAATCCATTAAAGGATCGGAGAAACCACCAAGATGACCTGAAGCCACCCAAGTTTGTGGGTTCATAAGGATTGCACAGTCAACGCCAACATTATAAG
>JAFACO010000034.1 GCA_023425485.1 Bacillota bacterium | reverse complement strand
TAATTGCTCCGCCAATTTCTGTTCCAGCTAGTTCACTATGACGAACGATAAGGTCTGCAACAGGTTCTCCGCCATCATCTATTACATTCTCAAGTGTAATGTTAGCACCCATTTGTCTGCATACTTGTAGAATACCGTCGCGAGTAGGATTCATGCCAACGTTTTTTATTACGAGTTCAGAATTAGGTACCAGAAGTCCAGCAGCTATGAAGTAAGCTGCCGAGGAAATATCCCCGGGAACGTTAATTTGACGTCCGGTTAATTCAGGTTCCGGTTCAATCGTCGCAGTACTTCCATTGCTATTTATGTTTGCACCAAACTGTGACAGCATTAGTTCTGTATGGTTTCTTGAAAGATATGGTTCTGTTACTGATGTTTTACTGTCTGCATATAAACCAGCAAGCAATACGCCTGATTTAATCTGTGCTGAAGCTACTGGTGAAGTGTAGGAGATACCTTTTAGTTTTGTACTTCTATTCGACCGGGAGTTAATTGCAAGAGGAGAGCATCCGTTTTCTGCAAGGCTTATGATATCTGCTCCCATGCTAGTAAGTGGAGTCATAATACGCCCCATGGGTCTGCGTTGAATGGAGTCATCCCCGTTTAGCGTGGTCTCAAAATCCTGACCACTTAGAATTCCAGAAATCAAGCGCATTGTAGTACCGCTATTCCCTACATCCAGTATTCCAGTAGGTTTTGTCAGTCCATGTAAGCCTTTACCATGTATGATAACCTGGTCTTTGGAGGGAGTGTTTTGTATTTCAATGCCTAACTGGCCAAAACAGCGAATCGTTGATAAACAGTCTGCACCTTGCAGGAAATTTGTAACTTCGGTAGTGCCTTTTGCTAAAGCACCAAACATAACTGCACGATGTGAAATGGATTTATCACCGGGTACGGTAATGCTTCCTTTTAACGGCCCATTTTTACGAAAAATCATGGGTAGCCTCCTTCTGAAATGTAATGCTTATAATAAAAGCCTTACTTTCTTTCATAAATTTTATAATGATACTTTGATAGCATGGTGATGGCTTTTGTCTGAGCTAGTTCCTCATAGAACTCTATTCGTAAGACGCCTTCCTCAAATTCACGATTATGAATAATACCAATGTTTTTAATACTAATTTGATTACTTGCCAAAAGAGTTGCAATTGTTGCAATGGCACCGGCTTCGTCCATAATATCCAGATATATTTCAAACATTTTCGTCATTAATCCAATGGACTTATTTGGTATGGCACTGCGATATTCACCTGCGGTATCAAACATATCATACAGATAATCACCATCCATTTGATCCAGTGCTTTCGACGCTACCACTAAGGAATCTATGTATTGATCCAATAATTGCTTGATGTCAGAAGCGTTGGTTATGCAAATATTTTGCCACATGACAGGAGAAGAGGCGGCAATACGAGTAATATCCTTAAATCCTCCCGCAGCAAGGGCACGCATTTTTTCTGCCTGATCGTCAGAGGTGCGAACCAAATTAACTAATTGAGCTGCAATGATATGAGGTACATGACTAATGGCAGCAGTAATCCGATCATGCTCCCTGGCATCCAGTATAATTGGGATAGAACCCATTCGCTCAACCAAATGATATAAGAAATCAACATGTTTACGTGGAACTTCTTCCGTTGGAGTCAGGATGTAATAGGAATTCTCAAGAAGCAGGGCGTAGGAATTCAGATATCCTGTTTTCTCCGAACCTGTCATCGGGTGTCCACCGATAAATTGATTGCATAAGCCTAATTCTTGAATTGCCTCATGTATATTTCCCTTTACGCTACCCACATCCGTTAAGATACAGGTGGAAGGAAGAATTGGTTTAAGCTTTGTTAAGTACTCTATATTCCTTAAAACAGGAGCGCAGAGAAATAATAAATCACAGGAGGGGAATTCCTCATCAAAGGAAGACACGATGGAATTTAATACCCGGTCTGAAAGAGCAGCTTGTAAATCGCTGCTGGGTCTATCCTTATGGTAATCGTAGGCAAATAAATAATAATTTTCATTTATTTTTTTCAGTGCTCTTGCAATAGAGCCTCCAATTAAACCAAAACCGATAAAGCCTATTTTCAAACCGTTACTAAAATCACATTCGATATCCTTCATGTTTGCCTCCATTCCTGCGCAGGTTATCTACGCAAAATGCAAGATTAATTAAATCTTGCACTTTTTATACCCGGTTTCTATTCTACAATTAAAACTAGCTATTTTAAATAGTATTTATAATATAAATTTATTCCTTGCCTTAAGTTTATTAGGTTTGCAAATTACAGCTTTTTACCCATAAATGCAGTGAGAGCTTTCAAATCCTTTGTCAACTCTTCGAATTGTGGGAAAGTTAAGGATTGTGGACCATCGGAAAGTGCGATGGAAGGGTTTGGATGAGTCTCTATCATTAAACCATCTGCACCTACTGCAACTGCGCTCATGGAAAGAGGTTTTACATAAGCTCTGACCCCTGTAGCATGGCTTGGGTCTACGATAATCGGAAGATGACTCTTCTCCTTAATAACAGGAACTGCACTAATATCCAAAGTATTTCTGGTAGCGGTTTCAAAGGTACGAATACCACGTTCACATAATACTACATTGGGATTACCCTCTGCAATGATATATTCGGAGGCATTCAACCATTCATCGATGGTTGCAGATAGACCGCGTTTTAGTAATACAGGAAGACCTGACTTGCCAGCTTCTTTTAATAGGTAGAAGTTTTGCATATTACGAGCACCGATTTGGAGCATGTCCACATATTTCACAGCTGCTTCAATGGCGTTCAAACTTGTTACCTCACAGATTACTGGAAGACCGGTTTCTTCTCTGGCTTCCTTCATATATTGTAAGCCCTCTTCCTCTAAGCCTTGAAATGCATAAGGGGAAGTTCTTGGTTTATATGCACCACCACGGAGAATGTGAGCACCAGCCTTTTTAATCGCATGTGCTGTAGTTAAAAGCTGTTCCTTGCTTTCCACTGCACAGGGACCGGACATAATCACCAGAGTATCACCACCAATAGTAACATTTCCTACCTTTATAACAGAAGGTTCGGGATGAAATTTCTTATTGGCAAGCTTATAGCTCTCTGTAACAGATACTATTTTATCTACGTCCTCAAAGATTTCAAGATTTTGATCCTGCAGTTTAGATTTGTCCCCGACAACACCAATTATGGTCACTTCTTTACCTGCGGAAATGTGTGCATCAAGACCTTTTCCTTCAATGACGCTTTTAATATGTTCGATGGAAGATTTTTTTGCATTGGGTTTCATTACGATAATCATAGAATTTATATTCCTTTCATAACATGAATTGAGTACTTAGTTGGGTGTTTACTTGTTTTGCCATTATACTCTTTTCAGAATGCGGTGTCAATACTACAATACTGTAAAGCGTTACGGTTTAAAGCGAAAAAGGTACCAGGAATATTCTGAAGATTTATGTCGAAACTGTCAATTTGCTGGTGCAATAGTGTAAAAATGGGTAAACTATGTTCGTATTTACATAAAACTATTGTAAAAGACGAAAAACTCTAGTAAAATATACTAAGAGGTATCTATGGGTGATTACAGGAAATAATACAGTTTATTTCCTGGTTTCGTATTATCCAACTACTTACTACTTATAGCGTAATGGAGGAAAATATTATGAATGTTTATACTTCAGAGAAGATTCGCAACGTTGTTCTGTTAGGCCACGGTGGCTGTGGCAAGACTACTTTAGTCGAAGCCATAGCGTATACAACTGGAATACTCAAGCGTCAAGGTAAAGTGGAAGAGGGAAATACAATCAGTGATTACGACAAGGAAGAACAGAAGAGATTGTTCTCTATCAGTACAACAGTAGTGCCTGTTATTTTTGAAGACACAAAGATTAATTTACTAGACACCCCGGGGTATTTTGACTTTGTAGGAGAAATTGAAGAAGCGTTAGTAGCAGCCGATGCAGCTGTTATCGTGGTTTCAGCTAAGGCTGGAGTTGAAGTTGGTACAATGAAAGCATGGGAGTTTTGTGAAAAGTTTCATTTACCGAGAATATTCTTTGTAACAGATATGGATGACGACAATGCAAGTTATCGTGAAGTTGTGGAAAGATTAACAGAACTGTATGGTAAGAAGATAGCACCGTTTCATATTCCGATCAGAGAGAATGAGAAGTTTGTAGGATTTGTTAATGTAGTAAAAATGGCTGGAAGAAGATTTACAACAGCAAGTAATTACGTAGAGTGTGAGATTCCAGACTATAGCCAGGAAAACCTTTCGAAGTTCCGAGAGGTATTACTCGATGCAGTAGCTGAAACCAGTGAGGAATTAATGGACAAGTATTTCTCGGGTGAAGAGTTTACGCAGGAAGAAATCTCTATGGCACTTAGAAATAATGTTATAGATGGTACTGTTGTTCCGGTTCTTATGGGTTCAGGTGTGCATGCACAGGGTACTACGATGCTGCTGCAAGCAATAGAAAAGTATTTCCCGGATCCAACCAAGAATAGTTATACCGGTAAGAATACAAAGAATGGAGAAGACTTTACAACAAATTGTGATGATTCGAAACCATTCACTGCTAGAGTATTTAAAACAATTGCGGATCCATTTATCGGAAAGTTCTCCTTGTTTAAGGTGTGTACCGGTGTTGTTAAATCGGATTCTATTATATTTAATTCAAATAAAGAAACAGAAGAAAAAGTAAACCGACTCTATGTTTTAAGAGGCAAGGAACAGTTAGAGGTTGAAGAATTGCATGCTGGTGATATCGGAGCACTTGGTAAATTAACTGATACCAATACCGGTGATACGTTGGCGACAAAAGCAGTTCCTGTGGTTTACGATAGAATTGAAGTATCCACACCTTATACTTACCAGCGTTTTAAAACGAAGAATAAGGGTGATGATGATAAAGTATCACAGGCACTTGGAAAGCTCATGGATGAGGATTTAACCTTAAAGATGGTCAATGATAAGGAAAATAGACAAACCTTATTATATTGTATCGGTGACCAACAGTTAGATGTGGTTGTAAGTAAACTGTTAAATAGATATAAAGTTGATATTGAAATGATGAAGCCTAGAGTTCCTTTCCGTGAAACTATTCGTAAGAAGGTAAGAGTTCAAGGTAAATACAAGAAGCAATCCGGTGGTCATGGTCAGTACGGTGATGTTCATATTGAATTTGAACCTTCCGGGGATATGGAAAAGCCATATGTATTTGAAGAGAAAATCTTTGGCGGCTCTGTTCCAAGAAATTATTTCCCTGCGGTTGAAAAAGGTATTACAGAATGTGTACTTAAGGGACCGGTTGCTGGTTATCCAGTTGTAGGTTTAAAGGCAACCTTGGTAGATGGTTCCTATCATCCGGTTGACTCTTCAGATATGGCATTTAAGATGGCTACCATTCAAGCCTTCAAACAAGGATTCATGGAAGCTTCACCTGTGCTTTTAGAGCCAATTTCCTCATTAAAGGTTGTGGTACCTGATCGTTTTACCGGTGATATCATGGGTGATCTGAACAAACGCCGTGGTCGCGTACTTGGTATGAATCCAATTGCCAGCGGCAAGCAGGAAATTATCGCTGATATACCAATTTCCGAATTGTATGGCTATTCCACAGATCTTCGTTCCATGACTGGCGGCAGTGGTGACTTCTCTTATGAATTTGCAAGATATGAGCAGGCACCTTCTGATGTACAGCAAAAAGTTATGGAAGAGAATTCGAAGGAAGAGCAGGCAGAAGAATAATAATAACCTGTACAACACCTTTATCATATTTGATATACCAATGAGAGACAAAGCATGTTTGTGCAGAAAGATGAAAGTTTTGAATAGTTAAGAATAATTATGCAATATATAATCAAAATTTGTAGATTTTCGTGATTTCTACTTGATATTTTTTGATTAACTTGATATTATTTCAATTGTTGAGAATGTTAGGAGGCTAACCTTAATCGAGGAAGATTAATGGTATGCCTCCTACATAATGTCAAAAATAAATAATAGCAATTAACAGGAGCGATAAAGGTCAAGTAAATCACAAAGGATTTTATGTAAAGATTAAATTAGAACGGAAAACCTTCATTTAAGCTGAAACTTATTTGAAAGTAATTTACCTTTGAGTTTTAAAATAGACCATAAAACACTGCTTCGAGTTATTGCTGCTGTTTAAATATGTATCAAAATGTATAACGGTGGGAATGTATAATAAGGGGATCAAAGGATTACTCTTTTTATAAAAATAATTCAAAGGAGAGTTTTTATGGAAAAGTTTTTTAAACTCAAGGAACATGGAACAACTGTTTCTACTGAGGTCATTGCTGGTTTGACAACTTTCTTTGCTATGGCTTACATTATCTTTGTTAATCCACAGATGTTGTCACAACGTGCTTTAGATGCAAGTGGACAGGTTGTGTATGAATTAATACCTTATGGTGCAGTATTTTTGGCTACGATAATCGCAGCGGTAATAGGTACCTTGGTAATGGGTCTATTTGCAAATGTTCCATATGCGCAAGCACCTGGTATGGGCTTAAATGCGTTTTTCGTTTATACCGTAGTATATGCTTTAGGTTTCTCTTGGAAGCAGGCATTAGCAATGGTTTTCCTTTGCGGTGTTATTAATATTATTATTACAGTAACTAAGCTTCGTAAGCTGATTATCAAAGCAATACCAACAAGTCTTCAGCATGCAATTGGTGGTGGTATCGGCGTATTCATCGCATACATTGGTATTAAAGATGCAGGTTTATTAAGCTTTACTTCTGATCCCGGCAAGTATGCATTATTAGAAAGTGGTACAGTAGTTGCTAACAGTAACGCTGTTCCGGCACTCGTTAAACTCAATGAGGCATCCGTATTATTAGCACTTATCGGTATTGTTATTACCTTTATTTTATTGGTTAAAAAAGTTAAGGGTTCTATCTTTATCAGTATTGTAGTTACTACCATTATCGGTATTCCTATGGGCGTTGTTGATTTATCAAACATCGGAGCAACAACTGGTTTATCAGAGTCCTTCTCAGCATTAGGAACAACTTTTGGTGCTGCATTTGGCAAAGAAGGTCTATTATCCTTCTTTGATGACCCTGCTAAGATTCCTTTGATTCTTATGACTATCTTTGCTTTCAGCTTATCAGATACCTTTGATACCATCGGTACCTTCATTGGAACCGGTAGAAGATCCGGTATCTTTGATGCAAACGATGAGAAGGCTTTGGAATCTGGTTCCGGCTTTAAATCCAAAATGGACAAGGCATTATTTGCAGATTCTATCGCTACAAGTGTAGGTGCAGTATTTGGTACCTCCAACAC
>JAFACO010000028.1 GCA_023425485.1 Bacillota bacterium | reverse complement strand
AACAACCGCAGAAGAAATAACGGGACTTCAAGTACGTAATTCAAAAGGACCGCGGTTAACCTTATAAAAACGAGCATGTGCGTAGTTTTACACTACTGGGTACATGCTCGTTTTCTTAACTCTTCTTAATATGAGTGATAAAAGCTTCGTAGATTATAGACCTTTATCAATTTGTGCATTACATAAATGGCACTTAGCACCCCAATCCTTATTCACCGAAGGCTGCTTTGTAGTCTTTGATAAACTTCTCAATACCTTCTGTAGTCAATGGATGCTTCACACTTTGCTCAATAACGCTATAGGGGATTGTTGCAATATCTGCACCTGCTAAGGCGCACTCTGTTAAGTGAATTGGATTTCGTATGCTAGCTGCAATTATTTCAGACTTTATATCATAAATATTAAAAATTTCAGAGATAGTTTGAATTAAATCAACTCCCGGTTGTGATATATCATCGAGGCGACCTACAAAAGGAGAAACATAAGTTGCTCCTGCTCTTGCAGCTAAGAGCGCCTGATTCGCAGTGAAGATAAGGGTAACATTCGTCTTAATTCCTTCACTAGCTAATATCTTTGTTGCTTTTAAACCTTCCAGAGTCATTGGAATCTTAACCACCATATTAGGATGAATTTTAGCAATTTCTCTGCCTTCCGCTACCATATCCTCAGCTGCAACAGTGGTTGCCTTCACTTCACCACTAATCGGTCCATCCACAATTGATGCAATTTCTGCAATTACCTCTGAAAAATTTCTTCCCTCTTTTGCTATTAGAGAGGGGTTGGTGGTTACTCCACATATAACACCTAAATCATTTGCTTTCCTGATATCCTCGACATTTGCAGTATCAATAAACAGTTTCATCGGTTATCTCCTTGTATTTTATGTTTTTAAATAACTTCTTGATGCTACTGTCTAAATTACAATAGAAAGCAATTCTTCATCAATTGCGATATCCTACTTATTTTTATAAAAAGTTACTTATCCCTACTTGCATTGATGGATGCTATCTATTTGGGTTGCTTTCCTATATAAGCAAGAATACCGCCGTCCACATATAGGATATGTCCATTTACAAAATCCGAAGCATCAGAAGCTAAAAAGATTGCCGGTCCATTCAAATCCTCAGGTGTTCCCCATCTTGCTGCAGGTGTCTTGGCAATTATAAACTGATCAAAAGGATGCTTTGAACCATCCGGCTGAATTTCTCGTAAGGGTTCTGTCTGTGGGGTTGCTATGTATCCAGGCCCAATACCGTTGCACTGAATATTAAACTCACCGTATTCAGATGCTATGTTCTTCGTTAACATTTTTAATCCACCCTTTGCTGCTGCATAAGCTGAAACTGTTTCTCTACCTAATTCGCTCATCATGGAGCACACATTAATAATTTTTCCATGTCCTTTTTTAATCATGCTGGGAATTACTGCTTTCGAAACTATAAAAGGAGCATTTAAGTCAACATCAATGACCTGTCTAAAATCTGCTGCTGACATTTCGCACATCGGTATGCGTTTAATAATGCCAGCATTATTTACTAGGATATCAATGACTCCTACTTCACGTTCAATCTGTGCCACCATAGCATTCACCTGGTCTTCATTGGTAACATCGCAAACATATCCTTTTGCATCAATTCCAGCTTCCTTATAGGCTGTTAATCCTTTGTCTACAAATTCCTGTTTTAGATCATTAAATACAATTGTTGCTCCTGCTGCTGCATATGCACTTGCAATTGAAAATCCTATCCCGTAGGAAGCACCTGTTATTAAAGCAACCTTCCCTTTCAATGAAAACCCATTTAAAATATCCATTCTCTTCTTCATCCTTTCATCTAAATTACATAGCTATTTCAAACCAAGCTCGAAAACCTGAAGCTTCCGAACAATTACTATATTAAATCCTTCATATCTACATGATCCATATCACTGAAAGCCTGATTTTCACCAACCATCCCCCAGATAAAGGTATAAGCCTGCGAGCCACAGCCGGAATGTATTGACCAACTCGGAGAAATCACAGCTTGTTCATTTCTAACTACAACATGTCTGGTTTGCACTGGTTCACCCATAAAATGCATTACCACTGCATTCTCTGGTATATCAAAATATAGGTAAACCTCCATCCTTCTGTCATGGGTATGACAGGGCATTGTATTCCAAACACTACCCGGTTCAAGTTTTGTCATGCCCATCACTAACTGACAACTTTCCACCTGACCTGGCAAAATATATTTATTAATCGTTCTGCGATTAGATTCCTCAAGACTTCCTAATGCCACCTTATTCTCCTCTTTAATGATAACCACATTGTCCTCTGGCTCACCTTGAAGCTTAATATGTACCGTCTTATATTCTTTATGAGCTGGTGCACTATTAAAATAAAATTTTGCTGGGTTTGAAATATCCTTACTGGCAAAGGTGACTTTCCGTGTTCCCTTACCGATATACATTCCTTCCTTCGTTTCGATAGAATATTCACAGGTATCAACTGTAATGAAGCCTGGTCCACCAATATTTATAACACCCAGCTCTCTTCTTTCCAGAAAATATTCTGCACGGATCTCAACTCCTGCAGTTAATTCAATAGGCTCCAAGGGAACCGCTGCTCCAGTAATGATACGATCTACATGACTGTAAACCATCTTAATTTCACCGAGCACAAATAAATTCTGAATTAGAAACTCTTCTCTTAAACGTTCTGTTGCATATCCTTTTACGTCATTCGGGGCTGCTGCATATCTAATCTCCATGGGATTACTTCCTTTCTTTTAATCGATAAACAGTTACTTTGTTCCTCTCTATCATAACATAACACAATTTTCATTTTCTTGTGATTTATTGCTAGAAATATTGCATTTTTTGAACAATATAGTAAAATAGTAAGTAAGCTTATTTTATATTATTGAATTACTATTTTGATGAGTCAAAGCATTATGCAAGCCAGCTAGAAAGTGAGGTTCTATGAAACTGCTTAATTCCTGTAAAGCTGCCATGGATTCCTGCATGGAACATCAGACGTTTGCTTTCGCACGTCTTTATAATGATGAGAAGACCATGGGAATGCATATTCATGATTGTTATGAAATCTATTTTTCTGTCACAGGTGGTAAGCAGTTCCTCATAGACAATCGGTTTTATAATATTCAACCCGGAGATATTTTTTTCGTCAATCAATATGAAAGTCATCATTTAACTCAGATAGATCAAGAAATTCATGAACGTATCGTCTTATCCATTCATCCAGATTATCTGAAAAAACTATCGACACCTGCCACCGATTTGAGCTACTGTTTTTTACATCGTCAGGGTTGCGAACATAAACTCTCCCTTAGTGTGGAGGAGCAGAAACGTTTTCATTATTATATTCATATGATCTGTGATTCCAGTGGTTATGGCAAGGATTTGCTTGAACAAGCAGCATTTACCGAGTTAATGGTTTTTCTCAATAAAATCTATTATAAAAACTCACTGAAAGAATTATCAGAGGATCAAGTCTCTGGTCATCCACAGGTAGATAGCATCCTCTCGTATATTAATCAAAATATTCGAAGTTCTTTGACCATTGAAGAATTATCGGAGCATTTTTTCTTGAGCCCCTCGTACCTATGCCGAATATTTAAATCAGCCACCGGCACAACAATTAACAAATACATTGTTGCAAAACGAATCACCCTTGCAAAATCCCTGCTGACCGATGGCGCAGCCGTAAAGGATGCCTGCGAGGAGTGTGGCTTTAATGATTATAGTAATTTTCTCAAGTCCTTTACAAAGGCTGTTGGAATCTCACCTAAGAAATATGCTCAGTTCACAACTTAAAAGGTTCTGGGTGCAATTAATGCCCCAGAACCTTCTTGATACCCTCTTTTGTTTTTAATATATTCTTAGCTAATACCTGAATTCGTTCTTCCGTCATACGCCCTGCCGGGGCGGAAATACTAAATGCATTATTAGGCTGTCCATTATGGTTTGTTACACAAACAGCAATACACCTTACACCAACCTCATTCTCTTCATTATCTAATGC
>JAFACO010000552.1 GCA_023425485.1 Bacillota bacterium | reverse complement strand
ACCAAATTACTGACCTCTTCATTATGCTGATCTTTTAGTTGGCTTGTATAGTCTTCATACTTTTTTTCAAGCATATCTCCGGAGATACCGTTTAGCCGCAGTCTTTTTATTACATTTTCTTTTTTGTTATATTCGTTCAGCGCCTTTAACGAGTGTATTGCCCCATCGGTGAGCCCTGTAATGTCCTTGATGGACTTATACTCTGGTTGTTGGCTATCTATTCTGCCAAGCAAATAATCCACGGAAACATTAAAAATCTCCGCGTAAGCAAGTAGAGTAAGTATTGTTATATGACCTCCTGACTCATACTTCGAAACCGTCGGACTGTTTGGAGTGTCAATTACTTTGGATTCAAATTTTATACCATTACCAGGTTCACGAAATAAGCCTCCATACCCAACATATTTTTCTAACATAGACGCAATATCAGCTTGTGTAAACTTATCACCTCTTAAATCTCTAAATCGACTACCGATTCCTTTTTTAATCTGCGTCTTCATGTAATACTACCCTCCTTTAAAAGTGCATGTTTTATTGTTGCATAAAAAGCAACAAACATCAAGTAAATGTATTCAATACTCCAACTATGGTTTTTGGTGGCAATACTCTACATTTAAAGTGACAACAAAGAAAGGAGGGCGCAGGTTCGTGAACGACCATTTATTAAATACCGAGGAACTTTCAGCGTTTTTAAAAATCAGCAAATCAAAGACTTTCGCGCTAGTACATGAGAAGGGCTTTCCGTCATGGAAGATAGGAAGAAAGATTTTTGTTAAAGCGAGTGACCTTGATAAGTGGATTGAAGAGCAGAAGCGCAAGAAGTAGAGAGAAAAGACAATTAAGTCTGAAAGGAGTGGTGGCACGAGAATTAAGAGGCATAGGCCTCTAGAAGAACCTTGACAATTGAATATGGTAGATAAAGCAAGCAGCTAAACTAAAAACATTAATAATAATGGCGTTAAATTACATATATCGCCATGAATAAAGAAGGAGGAAATAAATGGCTTATGAAAGAACCGTTATATATTGAAGGAGATTTAGTTTACTATATCGAGCAAGAGGGCTTTAATGGGTACGAGGAGGGTTATAAAGCATTTAATACCCAACTGCTGATACTGAAAAAACTGACCAAGAAATATGCAGGCAAAGGGTTTGCAATTGGATTAGCCATGGGAAATGGTTACATGGTTAAAATAAGAACTTTATATGTATTGGATGATGGTTCCAAAGAAGTTGGCACAATAGAGCGAAGAATATACCGTGATTTAAGCGCTGAAACCAATATACATATGTATGTCTACGGAGATACGTCGGATATTATAGCCCAAGAGTTCGAAAAAAAAATGAACAGGCAATATAACAGATATTCTTATCAAGATGAAAGATTTAAGGTGGTATATCATCAAACGCAACATGAGCTTGAGCTAAGTAATTATTCGCATCTCGACGTTATGTGGCCCCACACAAAGGCTATTTACACAACATGGAAGAAATATGTGTCTGAATCCAAGGAAATCATTCAAAACATGAATGATGAACATGAGTTTATACAAACAAAGAGCACGACATTAAGGCTTATAAAAAATGAGGATGAGCAGTAGATGGCGAACCAAGCAAAGGACGGAGTATATCTGATCAAACAGCAATGTTTTGACAGTTATGAAGAAGGAGTAAAAGAGTTAAACAATCAGATAAAACTGATAAAGAGGCTAATAGAAAAGCACTCTTGCGGCGGGGCTGTGATGGGTTTAAGCAATTGCGATGGTACCAGAGCACAGAAAATTAACATGAATGAAGGGAAGGTTGGGCGACCCAAAGTCGGGTTCGCTCAATTGAACCCCAGACAGGATTATCGCGTAAAATGGCATATTCACGCATATATCGTTGGGCATAAAGCAGCAACAGTTTCGCGTGAGTTTGTTGAGATTATGAATGTGCGGTACCACAAGAAGCACCCGAATAACAACTTCAAGCATGCCTTTAGTCAGAAGAAGCGGCGGGACGGTACATTTTCGCTGGAATATGTTGAGGAGCAAAGTCAGAACATGCGATATGTCGGAGACAGGGAGGAGATAATGAAGTATGTAGAAGAGCGTGATTAAATTTACGATGTCGGTAGGTTTAGGAACTGAAGAGCCACGGACATTACAGGCTAACGGGGGCTTGGGGCAAATAAATATTTTATACTATCAGCAGCAGACCCAAGCCCCAGCCCTAGCCTCAAGCATCAAGCCCATGCATGCTATAAGCAGTGGTTATCTATAAGGAAATATTATGAACCTACATTACAATATGGCTCATTGCTTATAAAACCTTGATTAGAGCGCGAATTTCGATGGCGTAATGAGTGAGGCATGTAAATACGCCATGAAGATGCTTTAGGCCAAAAAAAGCGGTAGTAGAAGCGGTTCTACATGCGATACAGCGCAAAGCAGAAGCTATGAGGATGAAATGAGATATCAGAGTTAAAAGCCATGTGACTATGCTCGTATAATATGAGAAATAAAATAGAAAGTGAGAAAAGTTATAGTGTTGAATGAATTAATGACAGTGCCAGAGGTGGCGAAGTATTTAAGGACAAGCGAGGACAAAGCATATGGGTTACTCATACATGATCCGGATATTAATTATGTGGATTTCGATGGCCGCAAACTGATACCGCGAAAACAGTTGCTTAATTGGGTACGGGCGCATATGGACGCTGCTAATCCGAATAAGGATTTATAATGAGAGGTGAACGGCTAGTAACCAAGGGTATGCGCTAACGGGTAGATATAATAGTCTACTCGTTTTTTTATTTACGGTTTAAACGCGCTTTTACAGGGTGAACGGTATGAGGTAACGTAAATATATTCGTTGTGCATTAAAGCCCGGCAAATCAGCGTATAGCCGTGTTTAGCCGCATGAGGGTTATCATTGGCTATCTTTCGGGGTGTACTCATTGCACTGGTTGAATAAAAACGACATGGGCTTACGGCTTTCAAATTTACTGCATGATATGACATCGCCAGTACAATACTTGCATTTGCCGCATATGAAGTCGTCGTCGGAGATAATTAAGAACTGGAGATCAGGGGCAAGGAGATCGTTAAAATCTTCGTGTTTGTTATCAAGCATCTATTAATATCCTTTCTTTGCTTTAATGATAGATATTATATAGACGAGGTATGTAAAAGCCTATCGGCAAAAACAAAAATATCCAATATTAAAGTAGATCGGGATTTAAGAATTTGTCGGTTAAGTAAGTTTGAATTATAATAACATTATGTAAAGTCTTTAACTGGCAAAGAGGTGTATCATGAGTTATAAATATTGGGTAAGTGGTTTCCCTGCAACATTTGCAACGAGCAGAGAGAAAATATGGAAGCAGCAGATTTGCCAAGCCTTGTCCGGAAAACAACATAATGATAGTAGTATTAATTTGCAATTTGTTTTTACAAAAGGCAATTATGAAAAATATCAATTTGATATTGATAATCTGTGTGAACCAGTATTTGCTGTTCTTACCTCATCACTCCGCTGGTTTTCTGGAAACCGTAGAAATATAACGCTTTGGACTGCGAGAAAATGTATTGGCACAGAGCAAGGACTTCTAGTGCAAAGTATTGATTCTGACACGTTATTGACCCCAAGTAACAATCCACTCTTTGATGAAGTTTACGACGGAATACTACCGACTAAAGCTACTGACGATAATATGCCGACATGGATAAGGGGATTAGGACAATTCAAGAATATGAAAAAATGCTCTGTACGATTACAATTTGAAAATATTCCAGTAAGTATTGCGACTATATCATCAGGTAAAGTAAAGCCGATAATAGACTGTCTTTATCCAATCATCGGAGGCGTCCCGGGGGCTCCTAATGATGAAATAATTGAGATGTTAACTGTAGAACGAGTAAGTAATAACAACAAGACATCTTCCATAAGAGTCACCATATGGGAATGTTGACTCATTACATTCATAGTGGACAGCAAACCACTTTCTATAATGAGCACAATCCTCTGCAACCTTAATATGGCTAACCTTCGGTTATCCAATAATCAGCACATAAAAAAACAAAAATATCCAGTATCTATGTAAAAACAGCGAATTTCGGATTTATTTCAATGAATCGTTCTATATAATAATAATTACATATAGCTATATTCGACCGTTCTTATAACAAGAGGCTATCAAATTGTTATAGGACAAAAAAATCATCATGGGGCGGCTAGCCTTAAGTACCGAATACATTTGAAGGGAGGACTGCATGTTAACTATTAAAGAAGAGCCTACTGAAGCTATTAATAACGGTGGACAAGAAATAGACGTAACAGAAGAGTTGGACGAGATTATAAGACTGACATATAAGATATTGCAGAAAAGAGAACAAGCTTCAAAGCTGGATTGAGTGTTTGAGTTAGTAGCGGCTAGCAATTTAAGGCCTAGGCTATAGGCGATTCAATCCTGAAAGTGACACTTTATTTCTTCAATGAGTTTATGAGTAGAATTATTCCGTCTATCTCTTTTTGTTTTAGCCCAGTAACATCAATCGTTTTTCCTTTTGAACAACCAAGAAGATAGTCTGTCGAGACACCAAAAATATTAGATAATTCTATCAAAATATCATAAGAAGGGTAACGAATTGAATTTTCATATGCACTAATGACTGATTTGGTTATACCGAGACGTTGCGCCAAATCTTGTTGGGTAATATTTTTTGCTGTTCTAAGCTTTTTAATTCTTTCGCCCAAATTACTCATAATTGTCTCCTAAGTTTACTAATAGTGTACTTAAATATTGGTTACTATTGGGCGATATAGTTTTTAATTAGTTGACTCTGTAGCGATGATTAATATATAATTACGTTATGGAATAAATAGGTTAGTATGATAGCCTAATGAAAGGATTGTAAGCATGAGAAAAATTATTACTCTATTATTGGCAGTTGTCCTTAGCTTAAGTCTTATGGGATGTAATAGTTCAACGGGCTCTAGAACAACAGCAATAACCCCTGTTGAAAGTTTTAGCGAAGGATTGGCGTTGGTTAAGCAAAATAATAAATATGGATATATTGATACGACCGGTCATTTAAAAATTCCTATTCAATTCGATGAAGCAGAATCATTTAAAGATGGGATAGCAAAAGTTACGATCTCTGCTGATAATGATACTTATCAAGCGTATATTAATAGCGAAGGGAATACGATTTTTGATTATCGTAATTATAAAGATAAATATTCAGAAATTTACAATTGTTCAGAAGGTTTAATTGGTGTATCAAAAACCATTGAAGGAACGTATGATAGTGAACCGTATACGGAATACGGATATATTGATTTAAGCGGTCAAGAAATTATCCCATTGCAAAAAGAGTGGTCTTTCTGGGGCAACAACATGACATACAGCAATTATGAAGTAATGAACGATAATGGTTTGATGATGGATTTTCATAACGGACTAGCATTTATCAAAAAAGAAGATAGCGCCTATGCAAATAAATGGGGCTTAATAGATAGTTCAGGAAAAATTGTAGCTACAGAGATTGAAATCGACCACGTTTATTATAATTTTTCTGACGGAATCGCAATAACGACTTATCAAAGAGCAGAACCTGTTGTTCAAATAATAAATACAAAAGGAAAAAAAACAGAGATAAGAGCGGAATATTGGTATGTTTCGCTTGGCGCTTATTCAGAAGGGCTAATAGCTTATCAAACATATGAGGATTATAATTCTGGTAAAGATATGAGAGAATCCAGCGGATATATTAATTCTGATGGAAAAACAGTTATCGATTTATCGGATTATAGTGATTTAAGGCTTTCGGATTTTTCTGATAATATGGCGTGTATAATATTCACTGGTAAAGACGGAAAAGAGTATAGCGCTTATATCGATAAAACAGGCCAATTGATATCCCAGCCTCAAAACGAATTTCTTTATGCTCCGTATAATGAAGGGTATGCATGGTGGCTAGACTATAGTAGTTATCAATCCTCTAATAAATGTATAGGATATATAGTCAATAGCAATTTTGAGATAATATCCAAAGAGATAGAATTTGATGAGGATTTTGGTGTACATGGTTTTTCCAATGGATTCAGTCTCCTCAGTCAAAACGGAAAACCCGTGTTTGTAGATACGGCTGGTAATATATTAGAAATCCTCACGGCAGATTAATAGTATAAAATCAACCATCTCATTTCGCTTATACGAAAATGCCTTCAAAATTGAGGGCATTTTTCAGTTAATTAAGTATGAAAAGTATAAACAAAATCGTTGGACGGTTTTCTTTTATGATATATAATATTATTCATTTATCAGGAAAGGAAATAAATGGATGGTTTATGGATACGCACGATGCTCGACTAATGAGACAATGCAGGACATTGACAGGCAGGTTCGAGAGCTTAAGCAGCAGGGTGTCAAAGATGAAAATATCTTTATGGAATATCAGGGCGCAACAAAGACTGACCGCATTCAGTTATCGAAGCTACTACAAATAGTGCAGCCATGCGATACCATTATAGCAACAGAGGTCAGCCGCATAACCAGAAGTACCAAGCAGCTTTGTGAGATCATAGAGCTGGCAAAGAAAAAGAAGCTATGCTTGATTTTTGGCTCCTTCAAGGTTGACTGTACCAAAGAGCTAGACCCGATGAC
>JAFACO010000547.1 GCA_023425485.1 Bacillota bacterium | reverse complement strand
TTTTTACGCGCACAATATCCACCTCCAATTTCTGTTGTGCAAATGTACCTTGATTTGGGCCGTTTTTTAGGCATAAAAAAAAAGCCCTCTTTCTTCGCTTACTAAATATATCATAGACACGTTGTGCCGTCAATATATTTTTCTTAGGCTTTTCCTGATATTTAGTAATAATAACACAAAAATAAAGATAAGTCTATTGAAATTTTCCTATCCAATAGACTTATCCTTGATTTTTTATATTTTTTAACCGCTTGATTTGCCTGTGTTGACTATAATTAAACACTTCGCTTTTAGACCGCTGGCAGTTTTTACAGTTATGTATACTTTCCCTTTTGCCTTCATGGTCACTTTACCTGTAGCGGATACTTCAGCTATTTTATCATCTGTACTAGTAAATGTAATGGTATCGGTGCTTCCGGAAGGATTGGCAATTGCCCTCAGTACATAGGTATCACCAACTTTTGAATTTATACTTGTTTGTGAAAGCGATAATTGTGTAGCTTTCACTGTTTTGATAATAATCGGCTTTACAGAAATATTACCCCTATTATCCACTGCAAATATGGTATATATTCCGTCTTTCTTTACCTTAAAACTTCCTTTTCCATTCTGAACTGCAATTTCTGTTCCTGCTCCAGAAGGGAGAAAATCTTGTGCTTTTTTTGTACCTTTCATATATTTTAAGCGCTTCAAGCCACTTTCTTCATCCTTCACATTAATCGTGACTGTCCTGGTTTTATAGTCACTCGCCACCCTAAAACTTGAATTTAGTTTTGGCGGTGAAGTATCTCCAAGCACCTCATATACTTGCACGCTTTCATTCCCTGCATAATCTGCCACATAAAAGGTATATTTGCCCGCCTTTGTCAAATCGACTTTTCCGCCAATAATTGTTGTACCATTTACACCACGTTTAAAATCTGCCACAGTTTTTACACCGTATATCCACTTTATAACTCTGACCTGTGAAGTTCCTCCATCCACAACCGAAACCGGAACTGTCATCTTATCCTTATTATATATTGTCTGAAAGCTGATAATTGGTGCTTCCTCATCCTTTTCTAACTTGGCCAGTGATTTAACCGCCTTGAGAGCACTTGGAATGCCTGCATGTGCCATATATCCTGTCAACCCTGATAATTCCTTGAAATTATTAACGATTAAATTCTTTACATTTGCTGCATATAAATGGTCTGAAGATGCGTATAATAACGCCGCTATAGCTGAAACCTGAGGTGCTGCCATGGAGGAACCGCTCATTGCTCCGTAACCTCCTACGATTGTACTGTATATATCCTCACCCGGTGCTGCAATGTCAACAGAGTTCATACCATAATTTGAATAAGGAGTCATTTCTCCGTCCGCATCAATGAAAGTTACGGATATTAAGTTATCCAGTGCAAAACTTGCCGGATAAACTGGGATTACATCATTATTATCGCCAGTATTACCTGCTGCTGCCACAAATAACATGTCAGACTCTCTCATTGCCTCTTCTAACTCTGCTGAGTAGATATTGGTACCCCAACTTAAATTACAAATGTCTGCACCCATCATAGTTGCATACTGAATAGCTTTTTTAGCATCTGCTAAATCACCATCACCATCTGGACCACCAGTAATTTTTAATGACATTATCTTTATATTAATATTAGAAGCAATTCCCGCTATCCCTGTATTATTATTGGCTATTGCTGCAATGATTCCTGCAATATGAGTGCCATGATCATCGTTATCTAATGGGGATGCAATATTCTTATTGAACTTTTTAGAATATACATAATGGCCTATCGTATTATCATTATTATAATAGTCCCAGCCGTAAATATCATCAACATAACCATTGTTATCATTATCTATATTGTCTCCAGGAATTTCGCCCTTATTGATCCACATATGATCTGCAAGATCCGGATGTAAATAGTCAACTCCTGTATCTATGATTGCAACCACTACTTCTCGTTTTTCTTTTACTGATCCTTTCATCTCACTCCAGGCATCAGCTACATCCATATCTATCCCTGCAGTAGACTTAATTTCATTCATCATCACTCCGGATAGATTCGTATAGCTTCCTGGATTATCCAGGTACCACTGTGCTTGTGAGAATGGGTCATTACTTATTGCAAATAAGCTAATTTCATTCTTTTTACTCACTGTGTTGAATAAGAGCAAGGAAAGAGCCAGAAGCAAGAAAGTCGTTGTCTTTATAATGATTTTTTTGTAATATATTTTAATGTTCATTATTAGAAACCTCCATTCTGTCCATCTATCTGTCCTATTATAGCTATCGTAGCCTTTACAATTGGCAATCTTATGGCAAAAAAATTAAGAATCCTTTATAAAAATTAAGTTTATGTTACGACATATTACGTCTTTATGATTGTATAATTTTGTCAGTGCAATTATTGGTATATTATGCTATACTATGATTAAATCAACACGTATTATTTATATACCTTTACACCACAAATACCTATTACCCTCATTAAGGAGGTGTCTCTATGCGTATTGTAGATAATTCAAGTTCTATGAACCAAAGAGATTTTTGGAATGATCTCCAGAATGATCTTTTAACCCCGAACCAAAACCTAACAAAAGATGAATTCCTAACAATTCTTGAGAGAAGCATCATGTTTTCCCTGTTCTTTCGAGGTTGTCAGGCTAATGAAATAATGGCTTTTCAGCAAAAGTTAAATATTAAGGCGTATGTTTATGTTGTGCTTCTGGAGCTTTCCGACCCATTTAGCAACACTCCAGAAAGTAATGCAATAAATGAATTCGAACTACATCAGCTGATTAAACAGGCTTTGTCCTATAAGAGCTGCGTGGTAGGTCCCTTGTTGACCAAGCGTATTATATTGTTAATTAGTGATGATATTCCAATCACCGAAGAAGTTCACAGAAAAGAAAGTTATCAGATATATCAGGACTTGTCACAGTTAATGAATGAAAAATATCAGGTAACTGCGACAATTAGTGTAGGTGGCATCCATAGTCTATTTTCCATTTTTTCTTCTTACTTGGATGCATTAACTTCAATTTATCACAATGATAATTCCTGTTATTCTTATTATTTAGATTGGAAGAAAGAGCGGACTACAGCAGACTTTGACTATCATATTGCCGAAAATCATCTGATTGAGGCTGTAAGACTCCACAAACCGGATGCCTATTCTTATTTTGGATTATTAATGTCCGAGCTTAACAATCTATCTGTAGAAGCAAAACGAAGTAAGATTATTGAACTTCTTGTTCTTACACATCACGCTTTGGGACTTGATAATCAAAACGACATTATTTCTTTAGAATATATCAGAATTTTAACAGACATGATGTTATGCACTCCGGAGAAACTGGTGGATTACGCCTATCAACAGTTCTATTATATAACCAGCTATGCAAAGCCACAGAAAGCAATTGATTATACAAATGATATTGTGAAAGCAGCAAAAGAATATTTGGAAGAACATTACGCAGACGATATCACCCTTGAAGCCATGGCAGAACATGTTAATATTAGTCCGCAGTATTTTAGTAAATTGCTAAAAAAGAGTACTGGCTTTAATTATATTGACTGGTTATCTATGCTCCGAGTAAGAAAAGCAAAAGAGCTATTACTAAATCCAAACTTAACTGTAAGTGAAGTTTGTTTTATGGTAGGCTATAAAGACCCGAATTATTTTAGTCGTATTTTCAAAAAAAGAATTGGCATTACACCCAGTGAATATGTAAAGGCCAACTCATTTATTAACAATATGAATTAAAGAATAACCCACTGTACACGGAGGTGATATATGGATTTCGTAGTAAAATCCCCTCGTTGTTTGGGTAGGTGACAATCGTTTTATCCAGATACTCCATTGGATTTATTGCAACCACCTCTGCTTTTTTAAGCAGACCTGCAATAAATCCGTTTTTTTGCTCAAAGAGCTGTTCCATTTTTCCATCTTCTGCTGCAGAAACTGCTATTCTTTTATCAACATCAAGTGTCCCATCCTCGTTTGCGATTATACCGCAACTTTCCAGTTCCACCTGATGAAGTTCTCTAAGTCCCTTCATCTCGCTAATAAGCCTTAACGCTTTGAAATGCTCTTCCGAATTCATCGTTCTGTCAGAGGCAAGTTTTATCAGGTTATTATGAGTATCCAATATCTCCTCAACAGAGGATAATATCTTCTTACTATCCGAAACAATTCGCAGTGCTACCGGTTCTTCACTGCTTCTATGCAGATTAATCTGTATTGTGTTTTCCAACGTGAATTCATTCGATGCCGACTGCTTTTCTACTCCATTTAATGAAAAACTTGCGTAAGCAGCCTCTTGTTCTACACGATTAAGGCCGAAGAAATAAATTGCTCCGCTATAATAACTATCCGATTCTGCGAAGGAAAAAGCCCTTGCTCCATATCTTCCTGTTTTATCCGCTGTGATCTCGAGTCTTATAGAATCATTTGAGGAGCTCTTCTCCACACTTGCAGTTAATCCCCATACAGACTGATTAATTAACTGTGCCATTCTCTTTAGGGTATCCTGATTTTCCGTTTTATTCTCTTGCAGGAACTTAAGCTCATAGGTATCCTCACCTACCTGTACCGTGAAATCATATTCCCCGACTGCTAAGCCTCGAGTTGTAGGTATATGTTCTTTTCCTTTATTAACTTGTGCCTGCGCCAAAGAATGAACTTCTAAATCAATATTTGAAGGGAGCTTACTTGTATCTTGCTCCATTAGGATCGCATCAAGAACTCCCTTTTTATTTACTATTACTTCTTTTCGTTCAAAACCGCTAAACTCTGGATCTCTCATTTCTTCAATCCTTGATTTCATTATTAATGCGGCTTCCTTTACTCCAATTGTAAATTCCTGATTTTCTTTCGTAAGACTTATCTTAAAAAAGGGCGAGTTTTTACTTAGGTTTATAATATCCTTATAAACCCTTTTAACATCATCTTTTCTGCTGATAGGATACTTCATCTTCTTTGAATCGGATAATCCTTCAATCAAATTGTTATATACCTGCAGCATAACAACTCTCCTTAGT
>JAFACO010000498.1 GCA_023425485.1 Bacillota bacterium | reverse complement strand
CCTTCTCTTCGAAAGGTCTTAGGATTACTTTATCTCCAGTAAGCACAGGCTTATGTGCAAAATCAACTTTCTTCATTTACAATTTCTCCTTTGTATTTATTAATTCGGGTTGCTATTTCACTAATCTTCGATAATGCATTTTGATCCAATTTTGCAGGTAACTTATCAGTATTTAATGAAAAAACCAAATTCTGCTGATTAAAATCCGCTTTCATGTGTTTAAACATCCACTTTGCCATATCAATCGCTGGATTCGGTCCACCATCTCCTCCTCCAACCAGTATTAGTACACCCGTTTTCTCCTTAATATCAAATGCTTCCTTCAGAAAATGTCTAGCAGCATAATATGCTTGGAAGCGACTTGCTAAACTCATAAGTGGTCCTGTAAGATTAGACATATATAAAGGAGAAGCTATGACAACGGTATCAAAATCATCTTTATAAATCATAGCCATATCGTCCTTAATTACACAGCCCTTTTTCCTCCAGCAATATCTGCAATCATTACAGGGTGCAACTTTATTATAATAGGCTGAAATTTCAACGATTTCTCCTGCAAGCTGCTTCTTTAGGGCGGTTAACAACTCTGTTGTGTCACCCCTTTTTCTTGGAGAGCCATTAATAATTAGTGTTTTCATTATATAATAACCTCCTTGTCAACATGATTGTGTAGTATTACAATAATTATCATATTAATTTTTCTTGGTATATTATAACATAATTTATATATTCATCAATTACAATAAATTTATGATACATATAAATAAATTTATGATACATATAAATTGGTAATCTATTCAGTAGTTTCGGCAGGGAAAAATGTACATAAAGGCAGCAACATTAATAATTACAGAATTGAATATGGATATATTCAAGCTTGCCGTATAGAAGAAGGATTTGAAATAGGTTATCACATAGCGAACAAACAAGACACCAAATATTTGCTTATCTGGTGTCTTGTTTATTTTTAGTTCAATTCATAAATCTCATAATTATTATGAGTAATAATTATCTTATGCAGTTTCCTCTTCCACTGAATAGGAAGCACAACCTTTTCCCAGCTTTCAAGCAAATATGGTTCCAACTATTAGCTTTTAGGTATGTTCCTGTCTATATTCCGTAGGATTTTGCCCAACATATTTTAAAAATACATTCGTAAAATATGCAGAATCTTGAAAGCCAACCGCTAATGCAACCTCATATATATTTAATGCACTGGTAATTAATAAGCCTTTTGCTTTTGATATTCGATACATATTGATAGCCTCAGTTATCGTATTGCCGGTCCATTTCTTATAAGCTCGACTTAAGTAACTACTATTCAGGTACAATTCCTGACTGATGAATTGCAAGGTGAGTTCTTCTTTATAATGATTACGAATACATTCGTCTGCTTTTTTGACCAATTCATCTATTAAATCTTTTTTATCCCTGCAGGCATTTCTTAAATGTTCCATTGTTTTATCGCCAATTGCCAATAAACTAAATATCGTTCTGGCCTTCTGTAACAGTTCATAAACCTCTTTTTTAAGGGCATTAAAATCCTGATCGGTATGATATCGAACAGCTTTGCGAATGACTGAACTGCATATGACCAGCATATACATTTTACATTGTTCAAAGCTACAATTGGAGGAAACGAGTTTATCATAGAGCTTATGTAATTGATTACTTGCTTGCCCACTTTCGCCCTCAAAGGTTAATTCACCTATTTTCCCAATATATTGATCAACATCGATGGAAATTTCTTGACCATCCTCGTTTTTGAAAACATTATAAACTTGAAGTTCACTACCTTTAATAATAATTTTTGATAAGGATTCTTTTGCTTGTTCATATCCAAAATGTATATCCAAAGGCTTATGTATCAGTTGACTAAGGCCAAACCTGATATCAATGCGCATGAATTCTTCAACCATGATGATAATATCATTAAAAAACTTAATGATATCGTTAAGATTAATTCGGCTGGATTTATCAACGCATATGATAATTGTCATATGTGTTTCGGATAGTGGTACAATACTAAAGTAACAATCTTTTAAAGCTATATTCAAAATATTCTTTAGCATTTTTGTCAATTCGCTCTTATCTTTATCTTTATCATAATAATCAATTTCGCAGGCACATAAAAAGTAACTATATTGATTTAAACGATAATATTCCATATCTGTATTACTTACGTTACCTGATGTAATTAACTTATGAAACATTTGTGTAAGATAGATATCTTCATCGGCAGCGGAATCTTTGGGATTATATTTTTCCTGCTCTTTCATAATTAATTGAATTGTTTTCTCAATGGCTATTGGCAGTTCATCGATGAAATCATTCTCTATTATGAAATCCACCACATTGTATTTAATGGCTTGTTGGGCAAAGGCAAAGTTAGAATATGCTGCTAAAATGATTACCTTTGTATCTTTAAAATTTTCATGAATTCTCTTGCTAAGTTCAATACCGTCGATTGAGGGTATTTTAATATCGGTGACTACTATGTCAATTGGATGTTCTAGCAGATATTGCAATGCAACTGCGCCATCACTGCAGTCCATTACCATCTCGCACCCCAGTTTATTCCAATTAATTAATTCTACAATGCCTTTTCTAACATTACTTTCAACATCCACGACCATCACTTTAAACATATGCAATCTCCAATATTCATTTGCTTAAAACTTCGTTTTA
This sequence comes from Bacillota bacterium, assembly GCA_023425485.1. Classification (GTDB taxonomy): domain Bacteria; phylum Bacillota; class Clostridia; order Lachnospirales; family Lachnospiraceae; genus Mobilitalea. The sequence continues at coordinate 3,371 of JAFACO010000498.1, read as the reverse complement.
GTAAGTAAAGCACATAAATCTTCTTTTTACGATGTTTCTATTATTTATATTGTACAACTTTAAGAGAGGTATCACAAGAAAAATAACCATATTTTTTACAGATAAAAACGACGGTTTAAACTTCAAACCGTCGGTTTTCTACTCATATATGAATTTCTTCTCAAAGGTCAAAACAATAGAAACATTATTTTTCTGCCTGCTCCAGAGCATTTTCCACTGCCTTTAGATATGCTTTCGAGGTAAGAGTTGCGCCACTGATAGCATCTACCTGCAACGATTGCGCTTCAATTACTCTATCAAATAGCTTCGCTTGATCTGTATTTTTTGCTCCCGGGTCCGAAGAATTCAAAGACTCAATAGCCGTAACTTTGCCTGAGATAACGGTAACCTTTGCTTTATTGGCTCTCCATTTATACATACCACCTTCATACTCTCCAATATAAGTTCCATCTTTAAGTCTGCTAAAATCCACCCCATCAAGAGGAAGATTTCTTGCTTCCTTATGCTCTTTGGATAAATTTGACCATCCTATACCCCCACCTATTCCCACAATAGCTATAATTACTAGCGCAATTATCCATCCAATCATTTTACCTTTTCTCTTTTTTTCCATCTTATATCACTCCAGTCTTTCAATCTATTTACAAAGCTTAAATCGTTTCCGAATCGTTTGTTTTAAACATTACTCCAATATTTCTTTTATTATTTTATATCTTCTTTCACTATTCAATATAACTATGTAATTTTGCACTTACTTTTCGATTCAATATTGTAAAATATTAGTTTCTACTCCTTCAGCAGCTTGAAACTGCTCCTGCAACCCTCTAGTAATATAAACCTGTAGGTCCATATCTATAAGAATAGCTTCCACTCCAGGAAATGATTTTAATAGTGCTATCCCCTTCTTTATTCCTACTATGAACATTATGGTAGATAACGCATCAGCAGTTAAAGAGCTGCCTGCAATTATGGTTGCACTTACTAAGCCCGATTCTGATGGATATCCAGTGAATGGATTCAGAATATGATGATATCTTTTACTGTTCCTGCCAATGAAATATTGCTGATAGTCTCCGGATGTAACCACTGACTTATTAACTACAGCAACAACGCCAATTAAGCTATTTTCAATTCTTGGATGCTGGATTCCTATTCGCCAGGGACACCCCTCCGGTTTCGTTCCAATCGCAGCCACATTCCCACCAAAATTTATAAAAGCATCTGTTACTTGGTATTTTTTAAATACTTCTAAAATTAAATCTGCTGCAAAACCTTTCCCGATCCCTCCCAAGTCAATAGACTGCCCTGTTTTTTTCAGGTAAACTGCCTTATCGCAAGGATCTAGAACTAAATTAGTGAAATCTACTAATTTCTGTATTCGTTTAATTTCTGCTTTATACGGAGGCTTAACTTTAACCCTTGCGCTTCTCCATAAATCCACTAAGGGAGCAGCCGTTACATCAAAGTAACCTTGACAACACTTCGAGAATTCATATGCTTTTGATAGGACTTCATAGGTTTCGCTACTGATTTTTTCGTAACATATCCCTGCTGAATTGTTAATTCTGCTTATTTCGCTTTTAGGTAAAAATCGGCTTAATAATCCTTCCAACCTCACAACTTCCTCATCTGCAGCTCTCAGAGCTTCTTTTGCCTGCTTGCCGAACACTTTACTGCTTATTACGGTACCCATTCCATATTTTATTGACTGCTCAGGCGTCGTTTGCTTCAATCTGGAACCTCCTTACCTATTTATTACTGGATTATACGTAGGTTGTAAGTGTTGTTATTAATAGCACAATATGAATGAATATAATTTTATTCATTCATATTGTACTATTAATAATTGTTATAGTCAATCCTTTTACCTATAAAAAGTATATCGTGGCTGTCCTAGGTTTAGAGCAAAAGTGTGCTAAGCACACTCTCGCGTTCCAAAACTTTTAATGCACAGCTTTTGTTCCGTGCGCGTAGCTGCGCATCATTAACCCAAAGGGCTTTTTTTATAATAGGAATTTCCGCGTATATAAAAAAGAGACATCAAGATTTTACTCTCAACATCTCTTCATTTTTTCAGAAGACTTCCTTTGTATAATCAGTAATTCCCAAGCGATTTCCAAAAGGGTCTTCAAACTCTGCGGATAATCCAGTTCTGATTTCAAAGGGCTCTGACAGAAAAACCACGCCCCTGTCTTTTAACTTTTGGTACTCCTGCAACACATTCTCCACAGTAAACCAAATAGTGGGCTTTGCATCAGCAAACTTAGATACGTCCTTTAAGATAATAGCTGGTTCTTCGTCCCCAACGTTATATGCCACCATACCATGAGCTGAAAAATCAAATTTTAATTCTAATCCCAAAGTATTGTTGTAATATTTTTTTGCTTCTTCCATGTTATCGATAGGAAGAAAATAGTTATCGTATTTCATACTTCTCACCTCAATTATTTTAGTTTTTCCATGCTGGGAGCTTCCCCATCATTGCTTCAGCAGCTTTTCTTGCAACTTCATTTTCAAGACCTTGGGTTTTAATAATAAAACCAGTCAAGTTGATAAGCTTCTCCTCATAGGATTGCATTGTACCGTCTGGTCGTGCACAGTATTTACAGTAATCCTTACTTTCATCTTCTAATGCAAAATCCGATTTTATCTTCATTGGCATTCCACAAGCTATACACATCTTCATTTCCCTTCACCTCCTTCTAAAGAAATTAAGTATATAAAATGATTTATTAATTCACTTGCATAGCGTGTAATTACTTTTTCCTTTGGTGCAAATAACTCTTTATTTATTAAATAGTAATGAATTAACCCAATCCACGTATTAAAAAATAAATGTAATGGCATTTTCTTAAGCTTTCCTTCTACCATTTCTCGTTCAGCTACTTGAGTGATATGAAAGGATAATGTTGATTGCATCCCTATTAAAGTATAATTCACCTTAGAATCTAACAAGGGCACTTCTGTAATTAACCTGATATATAAATCTTCAAATTCACCAATAACTTGTAGATGGGTCTGAAGTACATCTTTTAATCCACACTGTGCATCGATTAAATCGTGTAATCGCATCATAACTGCAGCACCAAACTTTGAAATAACCTCATCAATTAAACATTCTTTCGTTGGAAAGTGTGCAAATATTAATCCGTGTGATACCTGCGATTCTTTTGCTATTTCAGCAGTGGTAGTCGCTATGATTCCATTTCTGCCATACAATACTAATGCAGCCTCTATAATACTTTCTCTCGTTCTTTCTTTTTGCTCTTGCCTTTTACTCATTTAATGACTCCTTACTCATTGAGTTACTACTCAATAATATTAATACTATTATAAACTTTTGTCAATGCAATAATTTACTATGTTCAATT
>JAFACO010000443.1 GCA_023425485.1 Bacillota bacterium | reverse complement strand
GTATTAAGTTCATTATCCGTATTCATTGTCTTTGCTGTATTGGAAGTCGGTACATGGCAGGTCGTATTATTCGTAACCTTATGCTCCTCCATTTTATCACAGTTTGCACAGCCTTCCGGCATGAAGCTATTTAAGAATCATGTACGTGATGAAGATGCACAATCCTGTATGTCTTTACTGCAAACCATAACATCGGTCTTTATGGTACTTGGTCCGATCCTGGGGGCGTTGGTGTATCAACAATCCGGAATTGAAGTTTCAATATTAACGACCGGCGCTTGCTTTATGCTGTCCGCCATTGCCCTAGTCTTCGTCCCGTCCGATCAAAAGCAATCCAAAAATCGCGTGACCAACACATCTTCGTTACTTCGCGAAATGGTGGACGGTATTCGTTTTGTCTTCGCCAATAAGTTAATTTTGCAGCTTACCCTATGTTTCACGTTGGTTGGATTTGGAGTCGGATTAATATCTCCGCTGGGGATCGTCCTTGTTACGGAACAGCTAGATTTGCCTGCTGAGGCTTTGCAGTGGATTAGCATACCGTATGGGTTGGGTGAATTAATCGGAGGAATCATAACTATTGCATTAGCGGCGAAGATCGCCCCGCAACGTTTTCTCATGATTGGCTTACTCGTCAATGGTTTCGGGATCATCTTAGCAGGGCTGTCTACTAAGATATGGCTAACGATAATAGCCCAATTCATGATTGCCCTTTTGCAACCAGCCATTTTTGTCGGAAACAGCGCCTTGATCATGCAGCATACTAACCAGAATTATATAGGTCGGGTAATGGGAATCCGCACTCCGCTTATGACTGGAGCGATGCTTCTTATGATGAGTGTAGCAGGTGTGTTGAAAAATACGCTTTCTCTTCCCGTTGTGTACGAATTCGCCGGATGCTGCTTTTTTGCAGGATTCCTAATTATGATTCCGCTATTTCCAAGCAAAGGCCACAGGGAACGTTCTGCGGCATAATACGAATCATTCATGTAAAGAATGGCGTGCAAACCATGAACATAGCAAGTTAAAGTACTGTAAATTTATTCCCTTCTCCAAATTCTTGTTTGCAAGCTGTTGAACGAGAACACCAAAGAGGACTGCAACAGGTCTCTTATCCATACCCTGTTACAGCCCTCCAACCCGCGTCCTACGCGGTTTCTCGGCTTTATTCTTCTCCTGTGGCCACTGGGTTGTCCGCGTAAGATATCCAGTCGCTCCAACTAAATGCCTACGACTTCACTTTGCCGATATCCACATTGTTCGACGAATTCCGCCTACTCAGCGGGTGATGTGTCTATTCGGCATGTCTTATCAACATAAAATTTCACAGGAGGAGATTCAGGATGCATTGTTAACAACTAATTTAATTGCAGTCTTGTCCTTAGACTCAAACAATATTCATTGTCCGGCTCCAGTTGTAACCCCAATACAGTATATGTCGCTGCTTTATCTTCGTCATGCATATGAAGGCATAACCAAGCCAGCCTTGACATATCAGTCGCATTTGCTTCTGATATTCGCTCATCCATTAGTTTAGCTAATTTTGCAGCCAATACACGTTTTGCTTCGGAATCAACTTCAAGGACTTTTCTTTGTAGCATCCCATTAAACTTAGCGGCCACACCACTGATATCATTAAAAGCTCCCGGAAATGCTTCACACTTTTCTATTAATGCATGAATCATGCCTTGTATATCACCTAATTTTTCATTAATCTCCGCAACTCTATTCCATATTTCTGCTTTCTCAATTCCCTGATCTGCAGTTTCAAGATATTTTTGTAGTTTTTCCTTTATTAAGGGCAACTTATCCTCGCCGCCGAATTCCTCAATTAAACTTGCTATTTTTATCCATGCAAAAGAATGCTTTCTTGCTATAAACTCCAGTACAGGAATTATGTCCTGAAGTCTTTCTGGATTTGATACAAGAGTTTTTCTCAAATTAGCAAATAATCTATTGATTTTAGGCTGAAGCCCATGCTTAATGTCTGTATTCTGACCAGCACCAAACAGTTGTAAGAACTTTGAATCAGCTTCAATTAACGCTTTCATTTGATCTACTGTTAACTTCTTCTTTCCAAAGATTGCTGCGGCAATCGGGACATTTAAGAATGCTTCATCATCAGTCTCTGAATAGCTCCTCTCAATGAAAGAAATCCTTGTAAGCTCATCGATTGCCTCTTGAGGTTCAAATCTATCTGAATCTGTTTGATTCCTAAGCATCACGGCTTCTACTGCTAATTCTGGGATAACTGATGACCAGGTACACAGTGTTAAAAATACTCTCTTTGCACCAGTAGTAAGTAATGTGTAAGTACGTTCAAAAAGTACATCCAGAATATCATCTCTACTGGCGATAATATGCTCTAGTGGCTTTCTTCCACCTGGCTTCGACATCTCCCCAAGTACTATCTTTACAACATAGGGATGCCCTTCTGACTTTCTATACATTTCGTCTAGCTCTCGAGGTTCTAAGGCATTCATTTTCAGTTGTATGGTCGTATTATAGACAAGTTCAGAGAACTCTTCTTCAAGCATTCCTTTTACTTCAATAGGGTAGTCTGCTCTAAATTTATGATGACGAGTAGTAATTAGTATTTTATTCGGGTTCCTAACATAATTGTCTAACGTTGTAAATAACTCCCCTTGATTTGAAACAGTTTCAAAGTTATCAAATACAAATAATGTTGCTCCCAACTCCGCTTTAGATAGTTCCTTTAAGAAGCGCTCTATTTTAATTGGTGCTTTTTCAGCCGCAACATTGTCATTTATTAGGGACCAATATGCGTTTGCAATCTCTTTAATATTTAATACTTGCGGATTGACTTGTTTTGCTCCATTTTCTTTAAGGTCCACATCACGTGCACTAAACCAAACTATAGCCTGATATCTATCAGTCTTTGTAATCTCATTAATGACTTTTAGAGCAGCTGATGTTTTTCCTATTCCTCCACGGCCCTTTAAAGTTACGATTGGATGACGATCATTAATTAATAATGGATATATTTCATCTTCAATTTTACGAGTAACGTAACCCATAGGGATATCAGGTATGTTTGTGAAGCAATTACGCTGTAAATCAAGTTCAATTAATCCATCCGTTTCACTGCCTGGCAACGGTGTAATTGGTTTATTATATGGAGTGGAATCGCCCTTAATGACTGAGCCTGAAATATAAGAAAGTAGTTCAAATTTTGTCTCTGTAAAACTTCCATTAGCAATATAATAATCTGTAAGATCAGAGTCTGTAATAATTAATTTCACTAGCCTTGGTGTACCGAAATAAATATATACTCCATCCAGGAATTCATAGTCAGAAGAGATCTTTAAGTAATTAAATGAATTGGCATCCTCTGATATATCAGATACTTTATACTTACCTGATTGATTTCGCTTTAAAAAAGCCCATTGTCGTTTTAGGATTAATAAATTATCCGCAATTTCGTTTACAGAATATTCAAGGTCGTCAATTACTTTATCAATAATATCCGGTGTCGGAGCCCCGTGACCACGAGTTTTGTTTCTCAGTCTTACGAATAATTCAAACCAACTTGCTCCCTCTGAAGACTGTACACTATCAGGAAGCAGAATGGTCAGAATGTTATGTAATTTTCTAATTGAGTTGCTATGCCATTCTTCAGTTTTCATCTCTAAAAACTGTTTTCTTTCAGCTTGAGCTTCATCAATAATATATGCTGCGGCTGGTCCAAAAACCGTACCATTAAACACTTGGACCCAGTCGCCAATTCCGCTTGTTCTAACCAGCTTGTGTAATGCTCGATATGTATAATCATCTCTATCCTCATTAATTGCCGCAAGCATTCCTAAGGTGTTAATCTTAACTATCATTTCCCCAAAGTATAGCAACTCATAGAAGTACGTTGAGTTAGAGACTTTTTTTCCCCTAGTAACTCTCTCTTGCATTCGTTCAATAATATTTAACAATGTCTCCACCCCCAGAATATCCAATTTCTTATATTTTTGATTTCGACGTCTTTCATCAGTTTCCTTTAAAAATAGTGAATTTTAACTAAAACTTCATTCCCCTTTTTAGTCATCATGACCTATTACATTAATTAGCAGAAGAGTGAGTCTTTCATTTTTTTATTTAATTCCTTTTCATTTTTTGTAGAGGCTTCGATCTATCATTCGAATTCAAGAACACAGATTCCTCAGACTGTAGAAGTTCTGAGTTCCGACATTCTTAACCTATAGTAAGAGCAGACAAATTCCCATTCAAGTCGCCACCATTTTCTCCTATATAGATTGCTAAATGGGCTCTTCAGTTATTTCGAGTCGGTGCCATTAAGCACGCAGGATATCGATCTCGCCGAAATCGATATAAGGTTGATTCCTCGTGTTGATTAGAAAAATTCAAAACTCAAATTATTGACTTGCTTTAAGGATCGGATTTTTTTATTACCACAAAAGTGGGCTGACCCCGCCCTATCTGTATATACACGGATATGGGAGCGATCATTCGGTTCTACCCGCTCTGTAAGTACTTTCAGGATCCGATTGTTGACTCCATATTGATTTCGAGGCATAAAAAATACATCGCCGGGGCGTATGTGCCGAACGACGATGTATTCTAGATTGAAGTACTGCTATTCGCCTCTCGGCTCTTACTCTTCCCCCGTAGCAACCGCATTCTCCCCATAACTAATCCAATCGCTCCAGCTATAGCTTATCCTTCACTCGCGCCAGCAACTTGACTTCTGTGATTAATAAAGTCTAAGTAATATCTTATTTTAGATACAATTTGTGTGATATACGGTGCACCATTTGTAATGGTAAGAGATAATTCGATAATATTTTCCTTACTGTATTTAGACTTCCTACGTGGGTTGCTGAGAATATGTGCCAGAACGGCTAGCATTGTTTTCCCCCTCACTTTCAAAAGAAAATTTCCATGGACTTCCGCTAGTGTTTCAGCTCTTGGTTCTACATAATTTATTTTTTCTAAAAATTCATTGCGAAGAGTAAATCTCTCATCCAATAGTTCCTGAAAGTTATAGCAAGTTAAGGGTTCATTATTTTCTCTAAACTTCTCAACCTGAAAAGAAAACCATTTTGATACCGAGAGTACTATTTTTTCAAAATCCATTTTTTCTTGCGAGCTGAATAATTCAAGAAAAAATGGCGTTCCTGCAAGTAAATCATTTTCAATGCTATATCCTTCAGTCCAAATAACTGAATCATGCTCAACAGGTACCTTGGTAAATAGCCACATATCACGGTCAGCTAAAAAAATGACGTATGGATTATGTATTTCATTTCTTCGATTATAAATCTCTAGAACTACCGATCTTCCTCCACAAGGAATAATATTTCCGCTAAATG
>JAFACO010000412.1 GCA_023425485.1 Bacillota bacterium | reverse complement strand
GTATTAGGGCATAGCCCCCTTGATAGAATACCTCTTCTTCCGAAAGCTTCCGAAAGCAGGGTGTTATGCATTCTACTGTCCCTGCTCCGTCTGCTGCCATTCCGGGGCTTAATACTCCGGAACCGATTGCTGCGGCAATCTGATCGTGGCAACCGATAACAATTTCCACAGAAGCCGGCAAGCCCAATTCTATGGCTAGTTCTGGTTGTATTCTTCCTGCTATTGTTCCTGTCTTTACTGGCTCTGGTAGTTTTTTTCTATCCACTCCAACAAAGCCTAATATCTCATCATTCCAGTTTAACCTCTTTATGTCAAACATGGCTGTTCTTGCAGCCAAAGAATAATCAATAAGCGCATTTTTACATAGACGATAGGTAAAGTAATCCGCGATTAAGAAAATAAATTCTGCCTTTTCAAAAGCCTCCGGGTCATTTTGCTTGATCCACATAATTCGGGATACGCTCATCATTTTATGAAGTTTTACTCCTGTAATTTCTGACAATTTCCTGTCTCCGAATTGTTTTCGGAGCTTTTCACATTCCCCTTCACCTCTGGAATCAGTATAGAGCATAGCAGGTCGAAGTGGTTTACCTTCAATATCTGTCATTACAAAGACTTCTCCAAAAGATGTTATGCCGATGGCTTGTAACTCCTTCGCCCCTTTACATGCTCTTTTGACCACCTCAAGAACGCAGTTCCACACCATTTCCATATCAAGTTCATGCTGACCTGAATTCTTAACAATATCATATTCTTGATATGCCTCATTAATAAAGACACCCTCTTTAGAATAAACCGAACATTTACATCCGGTTGTCCCAATATCAATACCCGCAATTGACATACTAATAACCTTACCTCCTTATTTGCCTGCAAATACTGAAATTGCTCTTTTTACATTCTCCTTCATCCCCTGATAACCCCATGCTGCGATATCATGATAATAAACAGTTGTTTCCGGGTTGGAATTTAATTTCCTTTTAACCTCTTCTGCACCAGCCTTTGCCATATAGGTATAATAATTGATTTTACAAACACCTTTTTGTATCACAGTGCGATAATCTTCCTCACTAACCCCGGAGCCACCATGCATCACCAAGGGGATCTCTGTCTTTGCTTTAATATTATCCAGAATTGTCATATCAAGCTTAGGCTTTTGGTGGTATAACCCATGCGCAGTTCCAAAGGAACACGCTAGAGCATCGATACCTGTGGCTTCAACAAATTGCATTGCAACCTCAGGATTTGTATAAATTGCGCTTGATGTAGAAGTGCTGTCAACCTGTTGATTCCCGAGTTCCCGCTTTCCAAGCGTTCCAATTTCTCCTTCAACACTTGCTCCCGTCTTTTTCGCCATTGCAACCGCGGTCAACGTATTTGCAACATTCCTATCATAATCCAAGGCCGAACCATCATACATGACAGAGGTAAACCCTAGTTCCAGTGCTTGTTTGATGTAATCCAGATCTTCGCCATGATCTAAATGCACACAGACCGGTATTCTGGCTGCTTTCGCATATTCAAGCATAATTGGTCCAATAACAGATAATGGCATAATTGCTTCATGTACCTGTGCATGCATTATAATTACTGGCTCTCCCAACTCCGTTGCTCCATCAATTACTGCCAGAATACTTTCTAAATTGGGGGTATTAAATGACCCAATTGCTGTTTTATGTAATTTGTCATGGTTCAGTATTTCCTTTAGGGTAACTAACATAATCTTTCCTCCTTTTATCGATTAATATCGAATTTATCATATCCCAAATAGTTATAGTAAGCTTCTTCAAGAATTGATTTTAAATGTCCCCGTGCAACTGCGGTATGATGCTTAAATCCATTTCTTCCAAGACGGATCAGTCTATCTTGCAGCCCATCTATCCTTGCTACACCACCGCATCCGAAAAACCCTTCCTCTATCACATCCTCGGTAAATTCACCTTCCCCTGCATATAAGGTAAGCTTTCCATTTTCCGTTTTACAATTAGAATATGTCATGGGAAATGCCCTGATTCTTCCTTCGTTGCTCCCCCATCCACAGCCGGGGTTATTTTTCGCAAACATTTTATGATCTGTAACTAATCCTTTATCCGTCATAAGAGATTGTGCTACTGGACCGCAGTGGAAAAGAATTACCTTATCTGGATCGTCACCATAATTATTATTCCAATCCAGGCAAGCGGTAGGGTATTTTGACGCCAGTTGCATGGAATACATGCTGATTGCAGAACAAAGATCGATTTCACAGGAGGCCGCAAATCCTCTGTCATTTAATTCGCTTAGTAATACACACGGTGCTACCCCAAGTATCTGGTGCATCTCGTCCCAACAACGCAGGGTCAAAGCATTTAGTCTGTATTTCTCAATATACTCATCTAATATAACGCTTATTTTAGCAAGGGTAATCATCTTGTCCGCTGGAACAAGGCTGCAATTAGTGTAATTTTTTAACCTTAGTATTCTGTCTATGACTTCAGGGTCATTGTCCTCCTTATTACCAACTAAATAGATCAGCTCTGATAAATCAAAGGTCTCAACTGTAATTCCGTATTTCTGAAGTGTAATCTCGTCAAATCGGACAGTTTTAAATTTGGTGGTTCTGGCGCCAATACATCCAATCGTAAACTTCCTCATACCATTCACTACCCGACATATTGCAGCAAAGTCCAATAGATTTTGTTCAAATTCTTTGGATAAGGGATGAACCACATGGGGCTTCATAACCGTAAATTGCACCCCGTACTGATTGAATACATCCTCTATGCTAAATTTACCACAATAAGCATCCCTTCTGAATTCAAAGCCCATTTTACCAATCTCATCTGGATATGCCTGAATTAAAATAGGAACTCCTGCTTCTTCTAAGGCTGCAATTGCCCCATTCTCATCACTGAAATTAGGCATACACAGGATAACACCCTCGTAGTTACCCTCATGACTTTTTAGCCAGGAAGCATAACTTCTTCCTTCCTCTCTGTCTTCAACCGCTCCATATCGGGTAGCATTCTCCTCCATAATTAAATAATCGAAACCGGCATCGGTTACGGCTCTCACCATGTCTTCTCTTGCTCCAGCTATTAAAGTCTCCGGCATAAAGCCCCTATTTCCAAAATATAATGCAAAGGTCTGTCTTTTCATTGCTTATCCTCCATTCTCATATTATTCAATCTATGCCACAGCTTCCACGCCTAGATTGATTGAATGATAGTAACTGTGAAGATACTCAACAGTTACTATTTACTTTAATTTTAGAAATTTGCATGCTATAATCATAGTGATATCTATTCTTAAAATAGTAAATTTGTTTTATTTTGTATGTTTATAAGACACATGGGGGAATTTCTATGGCATCTTATTTTAATATAATAAAGTTAAGATCTTTATTACAAAACTTCTATACTCTCACCAATATCCGTATCGCTGTCTTTGACGAAAACTTTCAGGAAGTAGTATCTTATCCTTCTGAGATATCCTCCTTTTGTACAATTATCCGTACCGATTCAGAAGCCTTCAAAAATTGTATGTTATGTGACAAGAATGCCTGTATTCAATCAAAGAAGAACAGAAGCTTTCAAAGATACGTATGTCACGCGGGTCTCACAGAAGTGGTTGCTCCCATTCATTTAAATAATATATTAGTAGGTTATTTAATTATGGGACACATTTCTACTTATGAGAGCTCCCGGGATGGATGGAAGCATATATTAGAATGCTGTAAGAATTACAGATTGGATTTGACTGCTTTAGAAGCTGCCTTTGCCGAAAGAAAATACATATCAGATGATTATATCCGTTCGGCCTCCCACATAATGGACTGTGTGGCTTCCTATCTATGTATTTCACACATGGCTATGTTAAAGAATGATAGCTTACCCGTGCAAATAGATCGATATATCTATACTCATTTAACGGATGACCTTTCCGTGAATAAAATATGCGAATATTTTGATATCAGTAGAACAAAAATCTATCAAGTTGCTGAACAAAATTATGGCGTTGGAATATCAGAATATATTAGAACATTGAGACTTGAAAAAGCAAAAGATCTTCTTCTTCAAACGAATCTTCCAATTAACCTCGTTGCTGATTCCGTTGGTATTCCAGACTATAATTACTTTACAAAAATATTTAAAAAGCATATCGGCATGACTCCAAAGGAGTTTCGCAGTTAAGATAACCTTTATAAGGTAGCAAAATTAAGAGCATCTGCTTGTGGGAAGATGCTCGAATAATACGAAACCTACATTTTTCTATTACAAAACCTGCACCACATAAGCCGGAGTCTGTGGAGGAATGCTTAGTGTCTGGAAGATGGCATGTTCCACCTCGACCATTTGCCCAGGCTGAATATCTTCTAGGCTAATAGGATTATTATTTTGATCCAAAAGCACAGTTTCGTCAGAGATAGTGAACACCATCTGATCGTTCATATCATAGGGATTTCCTGTGAGAAGAAAATTATTGTCTACATCGACACTCACCACACGGTCTGTCGTTATATATGCAGACACTTCTTCCATTTCTTCTTGTAATACAACAATACGGTAAGCGTTAGATTGAGGTGGAATACTTCTTGTCATCATAGCAGAGAAATCTGCATCTATTCGCATTCCCTCATTTAAATTATTAAGATTAAGTGATGTTCCCTCTTCATCTATGATTATAGTATTATTACCTACATTTAACCTGACCTCTTGCATGTTACTCATATCATTTTCATCGTTTACTTCAAAAGATATTAAGATATAGCCAGATCTTCCATTACTTGCAGCTACTTCCTCAATAAGTGCATTTTCTACATGTATAATAGTATCTCCTAAAAAATACATACCCTGTGATGCGGCACCAGAACGATTCATAATAATCCTCTTATTTAATTATTCTAGTTTTATTATATGATGCATCAACAAATAGGTACGGTTTTCCGCTCTTATTCCATTCTTGTTAATCTATATGCATATAACGAATAATCAAGATTATTACCATAGTATAAGTACATAATATTTTCATCCTCTATCTTATCTATCCAAAAGGTATACAATCTACCTTCGCCCACCTCATCAGCAAGCCTAGCACATAAGTCTTCCAGTACATTAGAGTTCTCGAAATCATAGGTGCATTGCATTACAGTTCCCATATTGGATGGATACCACATCGACTTATTATACTTCTCAAGCTTACCATCATTATCAATATCACTAGAATACAGATATCCAGTGCTGCTAGATCCATCTATTTTCTCTCCCGTACCATAAATTACACCATCATTATTATCCAGAACCTTGGGTAATTCTTTGTTGCTGAGGGTATTTTTTATTTGTCCTATTTCAACAAAGGACGAATTTTCATAGTTTATCGTCCTATTATAGTCCTGAATCTCAAACCAAAAACTCATACCATCCGCAAGTATTCCGTTTTCATATAAATAAATTGTATATCCCGAATAATATTTCGTATTATAATCGAAACTCATCATTAATAAGTAGTTTTTACCTTCATAAGAAATAAAATCATATTTTTGATAGAAACAATCAAAGCTATTGCTGGATTTATATTCCACATTTTCGGTACCCTGATATAGCTCCATGCTACTGAAACCTCCGGTACCGCCCCAATAAAACAGACCGCTCAAATCCTGGATTCCGTCATTGTCAGCATCCACTCTCAGCGGAATAATATCTTCCGTTTCCTCTAATCCCATTCCGGTTAGGTTACAGAAGTCCTCTAGGCTCAGCTCTGTACCTACCTTGAGTGGTCCTAAAGTTTCCTCTTCAGTCTCTGATTTCATTGCTTCTACAACTAGGTCATGCAGCTCTTGTGGAATCCTGCTGCTATGAGAAAATGTCTTTTCGGTTTCCATTCCAGAATAATAACTCCCAAGTTCCTTTCCCATAGGCTGAGTTACAGCTTCAAAATCAGCATAAAACAATCTTTCTCCATTGTAATCGGCTCTAATATCGCTGGGAAACAGATACCACTTGGCATCCTCACTGTTGTAAAAGTCATTATTAAATTTATCATACTCTTCCTCTGATACTTTATTATCGCCAATATAGTATTCCATGTTTTCATTTACTAACGTCGAAGCCCCAAGAGTATTCTCTTGTAGGATAATTCCTTCAAAACTTAGTTGCATTATTTTATTGTCAAAAGCTCCCGAGGATGCTAAATAGGTTCCATTCGTCTTTGGAGATTCAAACCCTCTTGATACAATAGAATACCCGTATACCTTTCCATCATAATATCTAAGAATCATTATCCAGTCATCGTAATTCAACGACAATTTTACAACAACTTCCGGTGTACCATCTTGATCTAAATCTATTATTGCATATTGATTTGGTGCCAGATTCTGATCAAAACTATAATCTAAAAAATGATTTATCTTATTAAGGTAATATTGTTCGTAGTCTACTTTACCAGCACTTAAATCTTGCATAGATACTACATTCACAGGCTCATCCATCACCAACACTTTATTCAAGGCTTTTACTGCAGCAGTTTGTTCCCAGACATCAAATCCCGGTTGTAGCTGGCTTGTATCCTCCTCTGCTGCCTCTGTTGGCGCTTCTTGGGATGGAATTGGCGTTGCCGTAGTTGGAATACTTGTGGTTGGAATTGGACTTTCCTCCTGATTAATGGTTGGTTTATCCGCTTTACACCCTGACATCATAAAGATTATTATGGCACTTAACATGATTACAACTATTTTCTTCATATACTTCCTCCCCTTTGAAATGCCTACTATCATAAGTTTTATCTACTTTGTGTACATTCGAATCTGTTGCTATTATTATCACTAGTTCTAATTTTACTATACTATACCTACTATAACAACGTTTATTCTGGTATTTATAATACATTTCATCTTATTATGTGTTCATTTAATAATTTTTAGTTTCTTTAATTTATATTAATTAAAACTATTGTCTTTGGCATCATTTAGATTCCAAAGTCCTGTTTTTTGTAATTAACCAAAAAAGAGTATTTAAAAAAATCGCCTATCATATAAAAGATAAGCGATTTTTTTGTATCAAGTTCTATCTATTCATATAAATTAGCACTGAAATATCTGTCTCCGCGGTCTGGAAATACTACAACTACATTACCTTTCTCAATTTTATCAACCAGCTTTAAGGTAGCAGCCATTGCAGCCCCAGAAGAAGTTCCTGCTATGATTCCTTCCTTTTTGGTTAGTTCTCTTGAAGTTTCAAAAGCCTCTGCATCAGAGATTTTAATAATCTCATCTACTAATTTCATATCCATCGTATCAGCAATAAAGTCATTTCCAATTCCTTCGATATTGTAATCACCATGGTCTCCGCCTCCCATGGTAGAGCCAATTGGATCTGCTAAAATGCTCTTTATGTTAGTGTTTCTTTCTTTTAGATATTTTAATACGCCTGTAAAGGTTCCACCACTCCCTGCGCCAAGTACAATGTAATCAATCTTTCCTTCTAGCGCAGCATAGATCTCCGGCCCTGTGGTCTCATAATGTGCTAACGGATTACTCATATTTTTAAACTGCTCAAAGGAAACAGCGTTAGGTATTTGGGCTTTTAATTCTGCTGCTTTAGAAACAGCTCCGAGCATGCCTTGCTCGCGGGGTGTATTAACTATCTCAGCTCCTAGTGCCTTCATTAATTTTTGCTTTTCAATTGAAAACTTTGTAGGAACAACAAAGATAATGCGATATCCTTTATTTAGAGCTGCAAAGGCAATACCCAGTCCGGTATTTCCCGCGGTAGCTTCTATTATTGTAGCTCCCGGCGTTAGTAACCCCTTTTTTTCAGCGTCAGCTATCATGTATTGCCCAATTCTGTCTTTTACACTCCCACTGGGATTGTATAATTCAAGCTTACCAAATATGTTAACACCTGTTTTGTCACTCATATGATTTAATTTAACCAGTGGTGTATTCCCTATTAAGTCTTGCATTGATTCAAAATATTTCATTTTAATTCTCCATTCTACCGCAGCACTGCAAACTTGGGCAATAGCACAACTTTGCCGATAAAAAATCTTTTATATCTACTCTCGATTCCTGCTTTCCTCAGGCATTTGCCGCCTGAATTGCAGTTTCCAAATCCTTAATAATTTCATCTACATTTTCAATTCCCACGGATAATCGGATTAGACCTTCCGTAATTCCTACCTTCTGGCGTATCTCATATGGAATAGACGCATGTGTCATACTTGCCGGATGGCATACAAGTGATTCCACGCCGCCAAGACTTTCTGCAAGCGCAACCAATTCTAATCCATCATAGAATTTTCTAATATCATAACTTTCTTTTAACTCGAAAGATAACATGGCACCACCATTTTTCGCCTGTCTTTGATTAATTTCATACCCTGGGAAATCTTTATGACCAGGATAATAAACTTTCTTAACCGCAGCATGATTCAAAAGGTAATCTGCAATTCTCGCAGCATTTTCTACGTGTCTATCAAGGCGAACACCCAAGGTTTTAATACCACGAATTAAAAGGAAGGAATCAAAGGGTTGTAAAATACCTCCGGTCGCATTTTGAATAAATGCCAGTCTGGTTGCCAATTCTTTGTCATTAACAACTACAAGCCCTGCGATTAAGTCACTATGCCCCCCTAAATATTTTGTTGCACTGTGTAATACAATATCCACCCCTAATTCAATCGGTCTCTGTAAATATGGAGTCATAAAGGTATTATCAACAATGGTTAAAATCCCATGTTTTTTTGCCAAATCTGCAACTGCTTTTAAATCTGTTATAGTCATAAGAGGATTAGCCGGACTCTCTATGAGAATTGCCTTGACATCCTCTGTAATACTACTTTCTAGAGCAGTAAGATCAGTGGTATCCTCAATGGAATAATGAATGCCAAAATTTTTAAAGACTTTATCTAGTACACGGAAAGTTCCTCCATACACATTACTTGAAATAATTACCTTATCACCAG
>JAFACO010000384.1 GCA_023425485.1 Bacillota bacterium | reverse complement strand
GTACAGTGTAAAACAAGATTGCTGCTAAAAATATAGCTAGTCCCGTCTTTACTTGAAATGGTACATTCCTTAATGAAAAAAAAGGAGCCGTTACTAGAAAGCCGGTGATCCTCACAAGTATCAAAAGAAAAGCTTCAAAGTTCTCAATTGAATAGGTCATATATTGTTAATGTAATAACTTAAATTCGTAAGTAACTCAAGAAAGAATTCCTTTAAAGAGTTAAGAATCCAACCTCCAGTTAACATCATAATCAGAAACACTGCAATTAACTTAGGAACAAATGTGAGGGTTTGCTCCTGAATTGAGGTAACAGTTTGTAATATACTTATAATTAAACCAACGACTAAAGAAACAACCAGCATAGGTGCAGAAGCTTTAAGAACCAAAAACAATGCCTGTCTCGCTATATCAATAACGACTAATTCGCTCATGTTAACCTCCGCTACCTGTTATATCTACTTCAATGCTAGTAAAATGTCTTTACAAGCTCTCCAATAATCAAATTCCATCCATCTGCCATAATAAACAATAGAATTTTAAATGGCATAGAAATCATTGTGGGTGGTAACATCATCATACCCATTGACATCAAGGTAGAGGCTACTACCATATCTATTACCAGGAATGGAATATAGATGAGAAAACCGATAATAAATGCCTTTCGAAGTTCACTAATAATAAAGGCAGGAATGAGTGCTGACATTGGGATCACATCTTCCTTACCTTCTTCCAGTGTGCTAAAATCAAACTTTGCAATTTCTAAAAACAATCGCAAATCTTTCATTTCGGTTTGATCTATCATGAATTCACGTAATGGTGCAACACCTGCATCAATCGCTTCTTCTTGGGTTATAGTACCTGCACTTAATGGTTGAACTGCCACTGTATTAATCTGACTAAAAACTGGAGACATAATAAAGTAAGTCAAAAACAAAGCCAGTCCGATAATGACCTGATTCGGAGGAGTTGTCTGTGTTCCTAAGGCAGACCGTACAAAATGTAACACAATTACAATTCTTGTAAAGGAAGTCATCATAATTAGAATGGAAGGTGCAAGGCTGATTACTGTCAATACCAAAAGCATCTGCAAAGTTGATGACAAACCATTTGAATCTTCATCTGTATTTAGATTAAATTCAAGTGGTCCTAAAGCACCCGATAAATTATTTCCATTCTCTGTCGTATCTGTAATTGTATCATCTATCGTGGTCGCCCTTGCGTATTCAGGTTTAAGAAATACTACAAAGCAAACTGTTAAAATTAATATTACCAACGCAAACTTTCTTTTTATACATGTTCTGTCATATGTGTCCATGGATACTAACCTCTACTTATTCAAATGCCGTACCTTATCAAACATCTGTTTAAACGTCTGTTTATCAACGGCATTTGTATTTTTAAATATAATCTCGGCTTCCTCTAATTCTGTAATATACAAAATTGTATCCTTACAAATTGCTATGACAATATACTTGTTTGCAATCTTAACAATCTGAATTACCTTATTTTGACTCACTCGATAAGCATCAATTACTTGAAAATTACTATTCTTCATTTGTCCCATTTTCATACCACCAACGAATTTTGAGGTATAATAACAGGCAATTAAAACTAGAATTAACAAAAAAACCATACCAATTAACTGAACAAAATTATCCCATGTATTTGTTTGATTAATAACTCCCTTGGTTGCCTCCGAGGTAGCGGATGGCGTAGGAGTTATCATCAATTCTGAGATTTTGCCCTGCAATAGAATCATAGTTTTTTCGTACATAATAAAATCAACCTACCGCTTTCTTTACTGCTTCTAATACTCTGTCTGCCTGGAAAGGTTTTACTATAAAGTCCTTAGCACCAGATTGGATTGATTCAATAACCATTGCCTGTTGTCCCATAGCAGAACACATAATTACATTCGCACCAGGATCCACGGACTTAATCTTCTTTAAAGCCTGAATTCCATCCATTTCAGGCATAGTAATATCCATCATTACCAGGTCAGGTTTTGTTTCCTGATATTTATCCACTGCCTTTAACCCATTCTCTGCCTCACCCGCTATGAGATACCCATTCTTTGTAAGGATGTCCTTAATCATCATTCTCATAAATGCTGCATCATCGCAAATTAAAATACTTTTTGCCATTTTGATTCTCCTATCTTATTGTGTTTTAGTTGTTTTACAAATTGACTATGCCTTAGACACATCTCAAAGTTATTATTTTTGCTTCGTAATTTCAGTAACTCGAATACCAAAAGCCTCCTCCATTACTACGACTTCACCTTTTGCCACAAATTTCCCATTTACCAAGACATCAATTGGTTCTCCTGCCAATCTGTTTAACTCAATAATGGTACCTGGTGTAAAATCAAGTATTTCTTTAATGGACTTACTGGTTCGCCCAAGCTCCACCGTTACCTCTAAAGGAACATCCATTAATAAATCAATGTTCTCAGGTTGTACCATATTGCTCATCATAGGTGTGAATGGAGCAAACTGTACTGATTGAACGTTTACATCCGGCATCTGCGGCATCATATAAGGCACTGCCTGCTGATTTGGATATGGGGCGTATTGCTGCATTTGCGGTTGCATCATTTGTTGCTGCATCATTTGCGGCTGCATTTGCGGTGCAGTCTGTGACATAGATGCTTGTGGTTGTACTTTCTTTGCCACATTTTCCAGGGGCGGCCTTGTAGGGATATCTGGCTCCATAGTTGTAGCTTGAACAAACTGCTTGTATAAATCTCTTGCAAAATCAAAGGGATATAATTGCATTAATACACTATCTACCAGGTCACCGATTTCCATATGGAAGGAAACTCGGACAAAATCACCTTTTA
>JAFACO010000376.1 GCA_023425485.1 Bacillota bacterium | reverse complement strand
TACAAATAGGAAGCTTCCCATTTATCTCCATGAATCTGCTGTGTCATAACATCTAATACAGTTATTTCCCAATTACTGCTTTCATAGAGCTGCTTAACAATCTCAGTACCTATAAATCCTGCTCCACCAGTTATTAAGACCTTATTCATTTCACACACTCTCTTTCTCAGTATTCAAATCATGTGTGCCGAGCCTTCTCACTGCAGTAGCTTTCCGGCACATGTATAAAACTTCATTAAATTTTATATCAGTATTATAAAAGAAAAAAATACCTATATTTTTACTTTCTCATTTTTCTCACTGTTTTAATTGCAATCATCACTCCAACAACTCCCCCTGCCACAGCAATGAAGTATCTTATTACTGTATACTGATACAGTAATAGTCCAAAAAGAGATGCTGCAATTGTGACCGCAGCCAACAAACAAACCGCTTTGTCATTATAGATATAGGTTGCTCCGTTTTCCTTAGCTTGCACCTTCCTTGCAAATAATACCTGACCGCCTGCTAATATAATATAGGATAATAAAGTTGAATAAGCAGCCGCCATATATCCGAACACTTTAATAAAAACATAATTCAGCACAACATTCATTACCGCCGCTACAACAGAGGAGTACATAATATATTTTGTACTTTTGTAGTATATCAGTATATTGGAATACATGTTAGAGACAGAGGTCAGGAAAACTCCCGCAGCAATTGGAGGCATAATATAAATTGCTTCATAGTATTCCTCTGTTGCCAGAATCTTTATTATTTCCGGTGCAAAAAATGCTAATATAACTGCAATGATTGCATACGAACCCATCAATGAAATCGAGACTTCCCGAATCTTATTCTCTTTCTTCCCAATATTTTCATATAAATAAGGAATGAAAGATGCATTGATCGCCGCCCAAACCAGTAATGAAATTGAACTAACCGTGTACAGGGTACTGTAGATTCCCACTGCATCATTGCCAACTATATTGCTGATCATCATACGATCAGAAACATTCAATATCTGGCTTGCAAACCCATAGCCGATAAGTGGAATGCTCAGTTTTAAAGAATACTTCCAATACCTAAGATTTACTACTACCTTTCCTTTTACATAAAGGTATATCCACAAAATAGCTGCAACTGATATAGATATTGCATTTGTCGCATATACTCTTCCTTCCGCAATTCTATTAGACCCGACATTTGTCAGTTTTAAGACAATTATAATGGATACAACTGTAGCAACGAGTGCTGTTCCCATTGTAAGAGCTGCAGGAAATTTATATTTATATTCATACCTTTGTCGCAACAGCCAAAAATCTTGTGCAGGTAAAAAGAAAAAAGCAAAAAACATCAGTATCATCAATTCTGTAGGTAGACCTATAAAGTCATTCCAAATTCCAGGACATAGGAAATATATTCCTGCCAGCAGCAATGCCATTAATGAAGTCAAAGTAAGTACGGAGGACTGATATTGATCTCTTTCTCCTTCAAATTCTCTCATTGCCGATTGGAATCCACCTGATGTCAATGAAAGCGTAGTCACAACATTGATCAATATGTACCAGGAATTATATAAATTAACGACTCCTATTTCACTTTTCGACATTAATCTGGTAAAAAATGGCACAGTAATCATTGCCAGACCGCGTGAAAATACTGATGCGATAGTATATACAATTGCGACCCTTACCCCTAAAGGAATTTTTTGCAGTTTCTCTCTTAACATTCTGCTCTCCAATCTCTCCGCACTTTATATCATCATACAAATCGCCCAGCCCATGATTCCAGAGAATAATATTCTCGAATGCTTTCCGGATATTCCTGAAATTCCAGTTGGAAAAATTCTGCGATATCCTCTCTGCTGGTATGTGCAAGATCAATTACAAGAATGTTATTTTTATTATAAAATTTCGCATCCTTTATTGTTTTATTTGTGGTTATAAGCTTTTTATTTAAAAAAATTGACTCCATAACCCTCATTGAAAAACCATCTTGATCAGCTTGCACTATATCTAAAATAGACCGGCTGCTATTAACCATTTCAAGATATGAATTGTAATCAATGTATTGGCTTCTTACTTCAAAAGGTAATCCAGAAGTCTGCCCTTTTAAATCTACAATAACAAATTTAGCATCAACATTTGCTTTCTGGAATGTTTGATATAAATTTAAAAGCTTATCTTTTTTATCCTTTAAGAATCCCACAAAAATTGTATCATATTTTGTTTCTGTCTTAGGCAGACTTAAAGTACGATCATACATAATCGTATTAAAGTGAAAACTATATTTTTTACAATTCCCTCTATCATAGCAGTAGTATTTGAATCCCGCTTCGTCGACTAAATCTCTCATTTTTTTATATTTCTTATCATCTGTGATAATGTTCCAGGAATATAAACTCTTAACAGCCCTCGGTGCTTTTTTACTGATATTCCTTAACAAACAATTATCGATTTCCAGCGCCATATCTAGTACAATTATTTTGTTGACTTTGGGGAGAATTTTAAACCAATTTCCGTAATATAAATATGTGTAGTTCCATTTCATCTTTCTGAATAATCGTACTACGTTATGTTTTAACGAAATGGAATCTCTGAACACATTCTGAATACTAATCTGCTCATTGTTAACTCTTTCAAAATAATACGCATGCCTGTCAGCAGCAATTATCAACGTATCAATCATGTTAGTCCCCTCTACGCACAAGTCTTTTATTTAAC
Organism: Bacillota bacterium; assembly: GCA_023425485.1. Lineage (GTDB taxonomy): Bacteria > Bacillota > Clostridia > Lachnospirales > Lachnospiraceae > Mobilitalea. The sequence goes on along the minus strand of JAFACO010000376.1, from coordinate 751 downwards.
AGTAAATACAGTGGAATTATCATCAGGGAAGGATAAAATAAATCTGTTTGCGCCAGTGTTGTGTTGAAGAACAGTATTACAAACAGTATTCCTGGCAATAACCTCTCATATTTTATGACGGGTTTAAAAACCATATACATACTGATGATCCATGGAATAATACCATACACAGCTGCAAAAGCTACCACGCTGGCTGCTACCAGACCTGAGGCATAATTATTCTTCAAAACATTCAGTGTATCATACCCAACCCCTAACGGATGTTTGATTACTGATGACAGACTAACAATAATTGTTCCCAATCGATATAATCCCGTTCCTTCTGATACATTAAGTCCAGTTCCGTTATCTCCAAATAGTTTATGAATAATCTGGACATAGACTATACTTTCTGTTCCCCTGTACGCATAATCTACCAGCAAGATGATAAATCCGACTGACATTACTCCTGTAATATAAAGCTTAACCTTAGAGGTATTATGATCCTTCTTTCGGGAGAAATAGAAAAATAAAATAATAAACATCATTCCTATATATCCCGTGGTGGATTGACAGGTTATAAGTGATAGCAAAATAATAAACATCGCTCTTTTGTATTCTTTTTCATTCTTAAATCCTATCTTCTCTTTCCAAAATAGCAACACAAAAAGAGCTGAATTTAAAACAATCTGATATACACCTGGTTCTGTATAAATTCCACAATTTCGGGTAGGGTGAATTTCAAGAAAACTATATAGCAGGACACCTTTTC
>JAFACO010000361.1 GCA_023425485.1 Bacillota bacterium | reverse complement strand
AGTATGGGGTGAATTTTATCTATGACATAGATCCAAAAGGGACGGAGGAACATGTAAATCTAATGGATAAAAGTGGTGGACGTATATCAATTTTTACGCAAACATCCTCCTTTGAACCAGAAATTGACCATACGCGTTTACATCCTTACCTACATAATAGTGATTACTTAATATTAAATATAATAAACTATGCTCGGAGACTTATTCCCGAGGCAAAGCAACAGCAGAAAGAAATCTGGTGTGATATCCATGACTATGATGGTCAAAATACCTATCATAGAGATTTTATTGATGCGGCAGATTATCTATTTCTAAGTTCAGACAAGCTGAATGGATATGAAAAGTTTATGAATCAGATGATTAAGCAAAAAAAGAAACTTGTGGTGTGCACACATGGCAGCAAAGGTGTTTCAGCTATCACCGCAGACGGGCAAACCTACAAGCTCGAAATTGTATCGGATTATAAACTAGTGGACAGTAACGGCGCAGGTGATAATTTCTTTTCTGGATTTCTTTATGCCCATAGTAAGGGGTATCCAGTTCAAACCTGTTTAGAATACGGAACAATTTCAGCAGGTCTTTGCATTAATTCAAAGAGTATTGTGAATCCCATACTTAGCCCTGAAATTCTTGAACTTGAACATAAAAAATATTATAGATAGGAGAATATAAATGACAAAAACAGAACTATTAAAAATTAGACTTTTGGAGATTGCAAATTCCTTGAAAGACAGTGGACATGCCCAAGCATTATTAGCACTAGGGTCTTGCTCTGGGAATCAGGAAATGATGGATGAGCAATCAGATTTGGATTTCTTTGTAATTGCTAAGCCTGGATATAAAATGCGCTACATAGATAATCTTGATTGGTTGAATGAAATTTCTTCGGCAGGATATTATTTTCGTAATACGATGGATGGATACAAGTATTTCTACAAGGATGGTGTATACTGTGAGTTCGCAGTTTTTGAGGAAAGTGAACTGAAAAATATAGACTTATCAAATGGATCAATTGTATGGAAAGAGGAGTGCTTTGATGAAACCAAAGTACATTTTAATTCTTCCTTACAACCCTCAAAAATGGCAGAGCTAGATTGGAGACTTGGCGAGTTGCTTACTAATTTGTACGTAGGCTTAGGTAGATTTCATAGAGGAGAAAAGCTTTCTGCCTATAAGTTTGTTCAAAACTATGCTGTTGACCAGTTACTTCAAATACTCAGGTCGCAAAATCCAGAATCGTATAACCATGCAGATAAATTTGATTCTGCTAGAAGAATTGAATCGACTCATATTATAGGCGAAGGTCAATTGGCAGCATTCATTCAAGGCTATGATAGAACACCACAATCTGCCTTAGAAATTTTGCGGTTTGTGGAGAAGAATTATAATATAAACGATTTTATGAAGCTTAAAATTGAGGAACTTGCAATCGAGTTCTAGTAGATTAATAGGAACCACTACTTTCAGCCTCGGAAAACGTGAGTTAATCAAATGAAATCAATTATTTTAATTAATAAAATTGAGCTTATAAGTACTAAAAGTTAAAAATGTTGGAAAATTATAGACGGAGTGGTAAACTTAGAATATAATTTAAGTTATTTAAAGCCAAGTTAAATTAAGGCAGAAATAACATGATTAATATTGATAAACTGGTAGCAAATAACTCATGCTAACCAGAGGTGGGAGGGCTCTTATGTTAATTGATATTCACGCTCATGCGGCAGGCAATTATGGTACAGTAGAATCGTTGAAGGATATGGCTGGAAAGTACAATATTGAGAAAATTGTTTTATGTACTAGTCCAAAGAACATGCAGAATCTTAAAAAACCACCGAGCATGCCCTTTAAACAGAAACCAGACAGTATATATAAGATGAATCGGATGAACCGACTGGCTTATAATCATTTTTTTAAAGATAATGGTAATGGCAATCAATATGTCTATGAATTAAAAAAACAGCTTCCAGACCTTGTAATACAATTTCTATGGGTAAATCCTTTGGATGTTGAGGAGATGAATCAACTAGAGAATACCATCCGTACATATCAACCTAGAGGAATTAAACTCCATCAGGCATGGAACTCTTTTAAAATTGAGGGTAAAGAGTTTAAAAAGCTGGTAGACATTTCGTCATTTTATAATCTACCAGTGTTTATTCATATTTATTCAAAAAAAGAAGTTCTAAGTCTGCTTCGCTTTATTAAGGAAAATCCAGCAGCTATATTTATTATTGGACATTTAACGGGTGTCGATCTTTTTAACGATAGTGGAATCAATCTAAAAAATATCTATTTTGATACTTCGAGCTCTAAGAGAATTCAGGGGAGTGATATAAAGCAAGCAATTGATGCTTTTGGATATGACCATATCGTTTTCGGTACGGATACACCTTATGCAAGCATTGAGGAACAAATTGACAGAATTGAACAGCTGAACCTCTCTGAAATGATAAAAGAGCATATATATAGTCTGAATGCTAGAAATATTTTAAACTTAGGCAAATAGTAAGTAGATGAAGCAAGTATATCCTAGAGACCTAGCTTTTAGGTGAAGAAGTTAGCAATATGGATATCCAATTTAAAATAGGAAGTAAACAGCGGTATATCATAAAGTATTTTATTATTAGACTTTAGGATATACCGTTTGGGTACCTAGATACGATTGATTTCTAATTTTTAATGATATTGTTGACATTACGTTTTATTGATGATACATTGTGTATATACAATATACACAATGTAAGGAGGGAGATACGAAATGTTAGCATTGGATATTAAGAATTTGAATAAAAGTTATAGGGATTTTCAATTAAAAGATGTTTCTTTTCAATTGGAACAGGGATATATTATGGGCTTTATCGGAACCAATGGTGCAGGAAAAACAACAACAATAAAATCAATATTAAATATGATTCAGGTTGATAGCGGTGAAATTAGTATTCTGGGGAAAAACTTCATAGAACACGAAATTGAATTAAAACAGAAAGTTGGTTATATGTTTGGAGGCATAGATTACTATACTCGAAGCAAAGTTAAAACATTAACGAATGTAATTAGGAGATTCTATAAGAATTGGAACGAGGAAACCTATCAAACTCACATAAAAAAATTTAAATTGGATGAAAACAAAAAAATAGTTGAGTTATCAACAGGGATGAGAGTAAAGTACAGTCTTGCCCTCGCTTTATCCTATGGTGCAAAGCTGCTCATCCTGGATGAACCAACAAGTGGACTTGATCCGGTTGCCAGAGACAATCTGTTAGAGCTTTTTCAAGAGCTTGTACAAGAAGGGGAAATCAGTATTTTATTTTCTACTCATATTACCTCTGACTTGGAGAAATGTGCGGATTATATCACCTTCATTGATAATGGAAAAATTATTAATAGTGATGAAAAAGAAGAATTTATTAATTCGTATCGATTGTTAAATGGTAATGAAAGCCAACTACACGAAATAAAGAACCATTTAATCTCTTATAAAAAGAATTCATTTGGTTTTACAGGATTGATTCATTCAAAAGATTATGAGCCAGCTTCAGGTATTAAATCTGCCTTACCTACGCTAGAAGAGATAATGATATATTTCTCGAGAAAGGAGGAGATGTATGTATAACTTACTATTAAAAGAATTAAAATTAGGAGTATCCCCTATCTTTTATATTATACCATTATTGACGGGGACATTAATGCTAATTCCCGGATGGCTGTATTTTATAGTACTCTTATATTTTTGCTGCATTTCTGTGCCTAATATGTTCGGAAACTATAAAACGCAAAACGATTTAATGTTTTCAATTATGATGCCTGTATCTAAAAATGATATCGTAAAAGCAAAAGTGGTTGTGATTGTATTTTTTGAATTAGTGCATATTGTTACGGCGATTTTCTTTGGAGTGATTCATCTTTACTTATATCCAAACTTTCAATATTTTTTCTTTAGCCCTAATGTAGGTTTTTTGGGACTGTGTTTCATTATGTTAGGAATTTTTAATCTCATCTTTATTTCAATGTACTATAAGACAGCATATAAGTTTGGTGCTGCATTGACGGCTGGTATTGCAGGTGCTACGCTTTTTGCCACTGGTGCAGAATGGTTGGGAATAGCAAATCCTATTGTGTTTGATCTTTTCAAAGGGAAAGGTGCTGATAACCCATTAATTCAACTGGGTATACTGATTACGGGGATTGTAATATTTGCTATATTTACCATTATCGCTTATA
>JAFACO010000239.1 GCA_023425485.1 Bacillota bacterium | reverse complement strand
GAGCAAAATCGTTGCATCACACATCCTGTAAAAAAACATGATACCTTAACCAATGAAATTACAGAGTATGTGGCAGATATGAATATTGTCTTATCTTATCATCACTTTTTGGATGATTGGCAGGATGAAAAGAGTATACCAGCACTAGCAGGAGCAAAGGCATTTCAAAAGGCATATAAAAAAATTGAGAAGTCGTACCCAAGACAATGCAAGGATATTAGCGAAAGTCTGGGAAAACTTGCAGAATGTGAAAGGCAGGGGGAAAGTAATATTGATGTCGTAGCCAGATGTTTTGGCGAATTGATGGCCTCATTATTTACTTATCATGAGGATGTTTGGGAGAAGAATTTAAGGCAAATAGGCTTTTACCTTGGGAAGTTTATTTATATTCTGGATGCCTATGATGATATTGAAAAGGATCGAAAGCATGGGAGCTATAATCCACTGCTTACGATGAGCGATCAACCGAATTTTAAAGAAGAATGTCAAAGACTTTTAACACTTATGATGGTGGAATGCACCAGGGAATTTGAGCAGCTCCCCTGTATCTTGGATGTGGATATTATTAGGAACATCCTATATGAAGGAGTTTGGACGAAATTTGAAGCTATAAATACGAAGAGAAGTAGTGAGGAAGGAACAAAAGTATGATATCAAATCCATACAGTATATTAGGTATATCACCCAACGCATCCAATGATGAGGTAAAAAAGGCGTATCGTGAAATGAGTAGGAAGTACCACCCTGATTCTTATGTAAATAATCCTCTGGCTACCTTAGCAGAAGAAAAATTTAAAGAGGTACAGGAAGCTTACGAGCAAATAATGAAGGACCGTGAGCGAGGGTACAGTAATGTAGGTAGTGGTTCTACAGAAGACTCACCGGAATTAAATACAGTATACAGTTACTTAAATTCCAGAAGATATCGTGAAGCCTTGGACGTATTGGAGAGGATACCTTCCAGATCGGCGCGCTGGTATTATTATAGCGCAGTTGCTAATGCAAACATTGGTAACAATGTTATGGCCTCCGACCATGCAAGACAAGCGGTTAACATGGATCCATCAAATCAAGAATATAAAAACCTATTAAATCAAATTGAATGGCAGACACAAAGATATCAGAATACCAGATATAATACAACTGGATATGGCGGTGGTGGCAGAAGCTATGGCACTGGTAATCTATGTTGTGATTTATGGTGTGCAGATAGTCTTTGTGAATGTATGGGAGGGGATATCATACCATGTCTGTAAATGCAAAAAAGCTTGCATTTTTAAGTCTCTTATTATCCTTTGATGTGTTATTAATTATATTGAGCGGTATTTTAGAATTTAATACCTTGTTTTTATTAGCTGCTGCTTCCTTCTGTGTGGGGATTGCAATTCGCGAAAGTGGTAAGCAGTTAGGATTTGGCTTTTATTTAGGCAGCATTCTTTTGTCTCTGCTTCTAGCGCCAAATAAGCTCTACTGTATTACCTATGCAGCAATGGGTCTTTATATTGTAGTGATAGAGTTCGCATTTGATAAATTGATTCGAATAAGTGATCTTCGATATCGTAGAAAAGCTTTTTGGCTGATAAAATACGTTGTATTTAATTTGATGCTCATACCAATTTTATTGTTAATGCCTAAGCTGATTTATGAGGGTGATTTAAATCTGAGAATTTTAGGCGTTCTTTGTTTAGCGGCTCAAATTTTATTATTTATTTATGATAAGGCTTATGAATATTTTCAAAGTACAGTTTGGAATAAAATACGTAAATATATTAGGTTAATATAAGGAGTATACTATGGCTAAATTTAAAGTTGCAGCTGTTTTTAGCAATCATATGGTGTTACAAAGAGATAAGAATATTCAAATCTTTGGTACAGGAGAGAATGGTGTAGAAGTTGTTGTTCATTTTTTAGAGAACAGCTATACAACATCTGTAAAGGATGAAAAATGGTCGATTTTATTACCACCGCAAAAAGCCAGAATTGATCTTGAATTGACAGTAAGCTGTAAGGAAGAGCAAGTTATTTTTCGTAATATAGCAATTGGTGAGGTTTGGCTAGCGGGTGGTCAGTCCAATATGGAGTTAGAACTAAAGGATTGCACGAATGGCAGAAAGATGTTACAAGAGGATGTAAACCCTAATGTGCGTTTTTACTATACACCTAAGAATGCTTATATTGACGATAAGTTCTATAGCAGTGAAGAACAGTCTGGTTGGAATGAATTTAGTGAAGAAAACGCTAAAAATTGGTCTGCGGTTGGTTACATATTTGGCAAGCGACTTGCGAAAGAGCTGGATGTTACGATTGGTATTATTGGCTGTAACTGGGGTGGAACTTCAGCTTCTTGTTGGATGAGCGAGAAAAGCCTTGAGGAAGATAAAGAGCTTAATTGGTATTTAGAAGATTTCAAGGAGTCAATTGCAGGAAAAAGTGAAGAAGAGCAAATAAAAGAGTACCAGGAATATGAGGAATACGTTACTATATGGAATAAAAAATGTGACGAACAATATGCTTTGACTCCAGACATTAATTGGGAGGATTTACAGGAATTAATAGGAGAAAGTAGATGGCCAGGACCAAGAAATTGTAGAAATCCTTTACGTCCGGCTGGGTTATATCATACAATGCTTTCAAGAGTTGCCCCCTATACCTTGCGTGGATTTATTTATTATCAAGGGGAAGGTGACGATCATAAACCAACGCTGTATCAAAAGCTGCTAACAAGGTTAATTCGTCAGTGGAGAGATGATTGGGAGGATAATACCTTGCCATTTCTATTTGTTCAACTTCCAATGCATCGCTATAAAGCAGAACCGGATTTTAAAAATTGGTGTTTCATCCGCGAAGCACAGATGAATACGTTTCAGACGGTTAAAAATACTGGGGTTGCTGTAATACTAGATTGCGGTGAATTTAATGAAATACATCCTAAGGATAAGGCACCTGTAGGTGAGAGGCTTGCACTTCAAGCGTTATCACAGGTATATCATACAATTAGTGAAAAGGATGCCTTTGGTCCTATTTACTGTTCCTTCGAATATAAAGCTGGAGGGTTAGAACTTCATTTTGACCATGCGCAGGATGGATTTGTTATTGGTAGCCAAATAAATGGATTTGAGATTGCAGGGGATGATTTAAACTATGTTGAAGCGAAGGCGGAGATAAAGGATTCTGTGATTTTTGTTTCTTCACCGGAAGTAACAAAGCCTCGTTTTGTTCGTTATCAGTGGACCAACTATGGAGAGGTAAATATTTTTGGACAAAATGGAATTCCATTGGCACCTTTTAGAACCAGTATAAAGGCATAGATCACAGCCAAAATTTTCATTCATTAATTTGGGCTGAATTATATCAAGCAATATTTTAAATACTGCACTGCATAGTTAGCGTAAGTAAATGAAAAGGTAAACTGTGTCTGCATAGATAAACACAATAACTTAGGTGTGTTTATCTATGCGAATACAGTTTACCTTTTATATTTTGCATTTTATATTATATAAGACTAAAAATGTTTATTATTTACATATGAAATGCAACCTTTTTTAGGTATAAAAACCTATAGAAATATATAATTTATTTTCGGTAACATTATTTACTTTATTTAGGTTTTCCAATATAATGATAGGACTGTGTCGAATAATACAGAAAAAATGTAATCACCTAAGAAAGATCATAAACACCTAAGAAAGATCATAAACACCGTGGGGGAGGGGTCATATGAGAAAATCGTTAACCTTAAAAGTACTGGGAATAATCATTATACTAATTACATTATGCTCTATAGCATACATCACGTTATCCTATGTGCAGATTAGAAATTCAGTAACAGACCAAATGAAGAGCGACGGATCAACTTTAATTAGCAATATAAAAAGGGAAATTATTAAAAATCATGCGACAGAAAGTGCAGTTCTTCAGGAAATTTTCAAGGAAATTGTAGCTGAAAGTAACGGAAATATTGTATATGTATCACTTTCGGACGATAGTGGAAATATAGTTGTATCAGATAGCAGTGCGGCATCAACAGATTTAGAACTTGGTGTTGACGCAGTAACGTCAGCTTCTACCAAAGGTGACGTAGCGCAGGTAATTAATAATCAGACTACAATTGGTGAAGTTCTTACAATGGAGTCAGGAGAAGAAGTTTATAACATATCAACAGAAACTAAGCTGGGCGAAGAATTCCATGGTGCGTTAAATCTAGGTATATCACTGAAAGACATGAAACATAAAATTCAGCAGGGACTTATATCGACAGTTACTATTTCTGTTATCATCATGCTTTTTGCTATTGGAATGGGAATTGTTTTTTCTCAAATGATGATAAAGCCTATAAAGCAAATGTTAAAAGGAATTAAGACATTTTCCGAAGGTGATTTTACGGTTGGCTTTGAAAGCAAAAGCTGTGACGAGATTGGAAGCATGGGTAATGCATTAAATCATATGCAGCATAATTTAAAAGCGATGGTTGCAGATATGCAGCAGAATTCTACAGAGGTAAAAAATAATGCAAAAGAACTTTCCGATGCCTGTGAGGAAACGACGCAAGTAGCGGAAGGAATTGCAAAGGCTTCCGAAGAACTGGCTACAGCCTCCACTGATTTAGCAATCAATGCGTCACAAGGTTTTGAAAGGTTAAACAATCTTGCAGAGGAAATAAATACGATTTTTGAACGTACAACTGCAATTAAACAGAGTCTTGATGTAACACAGCACGCGAATCAGAAGGGGACACATTTCATTCAGGATTTACAGAAGGCGATAGATGAAAATGTTGCTATCACTTTAAAAATTAAGGAGCTGGTAGAAATATTAGGCTCTAAGTCAGCGGCAATTACAGACATTACATCAGTAATTAGAAATATTTCGGATCAAACCAGACTTCTTGCACTGAATGCAATGATTGAAAGTGCCAGGGCAGGAGAAAGTGGAAAAGGATTTACCGTTGTTGCACAGGAGATAGGTAAGCTTTCCGTTCAAACCTCTAATTCTGTTTCTGGAATTGAGCAAATTATTACTGAGGTTAGCACTGCGATTGAACAAACACAGGAATATGTTCAACAAGGTTCCAAAATAGTGGAACATACCACTTCTGTTTCTGAAGAAACGGGTAAAGCCTTTGGTAAGATTGATCAATCAGTAAATCAGATGGTGGATGAAATTCAGGTGTTAATTGAAGGTATCTCACAGGTAAATCAGGACAAGAACGAAGTGTTAGGAGCCATTGAAAGTATTTCTTCCATTGCAGAAGAGACAACTTCAGCCACAGAAGAAATATCCTCGTCTCTTGAGGTGCAATTAGTTAATATCGAAGATGCAGCAAAAGCAGCTAATGAATTGCAGAAGCTATCACAAGCTTTGGATAAGTTAATGGGGCAATTTAGAGTTTAAAAAATGATTAAAGCGTCAAAAGCCAATCTAGCCTTTCGACGATGAATGAGTGTATTTATATCAATCAGGACTTGCCTTCCATTTTATAAATTACCTAATATAGCCGATTCATAGATACCGGTCTGCGCCATCTGGATATATATACAGTATATTTGTCACTTTAGTTTAAGAAGGCTTTATACATTCTAAGTATTAATAAATATAACTTTATCAGGAGGAGTACGATGGACCAATTTTCTAATGTAACAGCAATCAAGAAAGCAAATGTATACTTTGATGGAAAAGTTACAAGCAGAACAATTTTATTCGAAGACGGAGAAAAGAAAACTCTTGGGATTATGATGCCAGGTGAGTATGAGTTTGGTACAGCAAAGAAGGAAATAATGGAGATATTGGCTGGATTACTAGAGGTTAAGCTACCTGCTAGTAATGAATGGCTCACAGTTAGAGAAGGGGAGTCTTTTGAAGTACCAGCAAATTCTAAGTTTCAATTAGTAGTAAAGGAACTGACAGATTATTGTTGCTCTTATATTACAGAGTAGGGTAGCAATATGGTCTTAATATTTGCTTAAGATAAAAATTTTATTAGTAATGGAATAGTATAACATAAATAACAGCACTACTTCTTCTTATTTTAAGGGAAATAGTGCTGTTATTCTTTTGAGTCACTGCTATTACACGTGCAGCTAATTTATCACTTTATAACACATAGCTTCACCGTATACGTAGAGTAAAAAATGGAACTATTTCACTGGTTTAATGACTTCCTGACCACCCATGTATGGTTGTAAAGCTTTTGGAATATTTACAGAACCGTCAGCATTTAAGTTATTCTCAAGGAAAGCTATTAACATACGAGGAGGAGCCACAACTGTGTTGTTTAAGGTATGAGCGAAGTATTTACCATCATCTCCAGTAACACGAATTTTAAGACGACGAGCCTGTGCATCACCTAAATTGGAGCAGCTGCCTACCTCAAAGTATTTTTTCTGTCTGGGAGACCATGCTTCAACATCAATAGATTTTACCTTTAAGTCAGCAAGATCACCGGAGCAACATTCTAAAGTTCTTACCGGAATATCAAGGGTACGGAATAAATCAACTGTATTCTGCCATAATTTATCAAACCATGCCATACTGTCATCAGGCTTACATACAACGATCATTTCCTGCTTTTCAAACTGGTGAATACGATATACGCCTCTTTCCTCAAGACCATGAGCTCCTTTTTCCTTTCTGAAGCAAGGAGAGTAGCTGGTTAAAGCTTGAGGTAAGCTGTCTTCTGTAAGAATAGTATCAATATACTTACCAATCATGGAGTGTTCACTGGTTCCAATCAGGAATAAGTCTTCGCCTTCAATCTTATACATCATTGCTTCCATTTCGGCAAAGCTCATTACACCTGTTACAACTTCACTTCTTATCATGTAAGGTGGAATGCAGTAAGTAAAACCACGGTCAATCATGAAGTCTCTGGCATAGGAGATTACAGCGGAATGAAGTCTGGCAATATGACCCATCAGATAATAGAAGCCATTGCCTGCAACTTTTCTTGCACTGTCAAGATCAATACCATTGAATCTCTCCATAATTTCACTGTGATATGGGATATCAAAATCAGGGACAAAGGGTTCGCCGTATTTCTGAACTTCAACATTCTCACTGTCATCCTTACCAATTGGAACGCTTGGATCAATGATGTTAGGAATAACCATCATGATTTTCTTAACCTTTTCTTGAAGTTCTGCTTCTTTTGCTTCAAGCTCAGCAAGGCGTTCAGAATCAGCAGTTACCTGTTTCTTTAATTCTTCTGCTTCTGCTTTTTTGCCTTGCCCCATAAGAGCACCAATCTGCTTACTAATGGTATTTCGCTCAAAACGAAGGTTATCTGCTTCCTGTTTTACATTTCTGCTTTCAACGTCAAGAGCAATTACCTCATCAACTAAAGCAAGCTTGTGCTCCTGAAATTTGTTTTTCATATTCTGTTTTACGATTTCTGGATTTTCTCTGACAAATTTTAAATCTAACATGTTTATTCCTCCTTCTCCGCCTATGCGGAACCATTGCCTGCGTTAGCAGTCAACCGCTATAAAAAGCTGAAAATTCATCTTTGAATTTTCAGAACAGTAGAAGATTGTTCAGTGGTAAATTTTACAATCCTCATAAATTATGGGAGGTAGGTAATTTTAAGCAATAAAAAAATTCCTCCAACCCACATAAAACATGGGACGAAAGGAATCCGCGTTGCCACCCAAATTGCTAAATAAAATCATTCAGCCACTCAATAGTACGATAGAGGGTACTAACCTTTCGACTTATCGCCGACAGCTCCAAAAGTGGAGGGATTTATCCTTTCACCGGTTCACACCCACCACCGGCTCTCTGAAGAAATTCATAAATCTTAGCTTTTATCACAGCTGGAATTATTTATATTTTAGCTAATTATATAATCTATTATTCTATATTTCAAGTAGAAAATGATATTTGTGTTTAGAAGGGTGAGTTTACATC
>JAFACO010000193.1 GCA_023425485.1 Bacillota bacterium | reverse complement strand
AGAACATTCCTGCCAAAGTGACAATAAAGGGCTGCATCTCCAAATATGCGATAAGAAATCCTTGAATTGCACCAAATAATAGGCCAATCGTTAATGCAAGAACCAGTGAAGTAAAAAAATTGAAGCCATAATTGTTAAGGCATACGATACAAGATGTGCAAATTAATGCGGTAGATCCGCCGACGGAAATATCAATACTGCCTGTAATCATAACAATGGAAAGTCCACAGGCAATTACAATTAGTGCAGCATTTTCGTTAAAGAGATTAAAGAACATCTGTATCTTACTAAAACCTTTATCCCCAAGGAAGGCAATGGAAAGTGCGTAAATTAATATAAATAATGATATGGTAATTGTGAGCAGATAAGCCGTATCGGTCAAAGCCACCTTTTGTTGCCTGCTTTTCTTAATCCCTTGAACTCGATTTCCTAACATCATATTAACCACGCCCCTTTCCCTCTCCTGCTGTCAAAATTGGAATAGTCGATTTCCTATTGAATAAACTTTTGACAACTGGTGTTTGAATTGCTACAAGTAATATGATGATGATAGCTTTAAATACTGGAACGGCATTTGTATTAACATTAAGGGTGGTCAGCATAGAAGTCAAAGTCTGAATCGTATACGCTCCAATGATGGAACCTGTCATATTGAATTTACCGCCACTGAGGGAATTGCCACCAAGCGCAACTGCTAATATAACATCCATTTCTATGCTAGGCACAATCGTGTAAGGATTTACTGTTTGTACTCTGCTGGACTGGACAAAACCTGCTATACCAACGCAAAGACCAAGAATAACATAGGTCATAAATTTGATTCGTGCAGGGTTGAGACCGTTTAAGCTTGAAGATCTGTCATTAATTCCTACAGCTCGGGTATACAGTCCTAGGTTCGTTTTTTTTAAGGCCAGAAAAGTAATTGTAACAACAGCTATTGTAATCAGGATAGGCGTTGGGATTGGAAATCCCGGTATAAAGTTACCGTAATATCCAAAGGTTGCTGCCGCTTTTGGTTTAAGTCCTCCCATCGCCATAGAACCAATTGACCGACCAGCTGTAAATAGAATAAGTGTAGCTACCATTGGTTGTATGTTAAATTTTGAAACCAGGATACCATTAAAGGCTCCGCAAGCCATACCTGCGAGACAGCCCAGTAATAAGGCTACGATAACAGGTGCATGTAAAACATCGGGCTGTGTTTCATTTCCGCAGAGCACTCGCATAATTACTCCACCTACAATCGCTACTGTTGCTCCTACACTAATATCCTGCCCACGGGAGGAGGCTGTAACAAGAGTCATTCCAATTACCAGAATAACTAATTCTGTTGCATTGTTTAATATATTAATTAAATTTCCTATAAGTACTGGATTTCCGTTACTGTCATTTCCCAGGCTTATTTTTAGAAAACTTGGATTAATAAAAATATTCACTAACAGCAAAAAAGCAAGAAATGCAATGGGAATAACCAATCTATGCCTTAAAATTTGTTGAAATACCGCATCCATACGGCCAGTATTAAGTTTGTTATTGTTGGACATTCTGACTTACTCCCCCCGCTATGGTATACATTATTTTATCCTGTGTCATATCTTTACCCTTTAATTCTCCAACCACATACAAGTCCCGCATAACTATTAATCTGGAACAGGTACGCAGCATCTCCTCGATCTCTGAGGAGATAAAGGTGATACTCATTCCTTCGGCAGCAAGTTTCAGCACAAGTTTTTGAATCTCCACCTTTGTACCAATATCAATTCCTCTGGTGGGTTCATCGAGAATTAGATATTCAGGATGTGTCAGCAGCCATCGAGCAAGAATTACCTTTTGTTGATTTCCGCCTGATAACGAATTGATAGGAGTATCCGCCGATGCAGTTTTTATTCCAAGCAGACTGATATATTCTTGGGCAAAGGCATCTGCTTGTGTCCTGGTGAAGGGACGAAAGAAGCCTCTCATAACCTGCAATGCAAGAATTATATTTTCTCGAACAGATAAGTCTCCAATGATTCCATCTCGTTTTCGATCCTCGGAAAGATATCCGATGCCTTTCTTCATAGCTTTCATTGGTGACGTAATCGTAACATTCTCTCCTTTTATTCTTAGTGTCCCTTTCATTACCTTATCTGCACCAAAGATTGCGCGCACGCACTCACTTCGTCCAGAGCCAAGCAAGCCAGCAAAACCCGTAACCTCTCCCTTATAGGTTGTGAAATCAAACGGTTTTATTCCTGAAGTACTAGAAAGTTCTTTTGCTTCTATAATTACTTCCTTTGATTTTGCTGTATCCATTTGTGTTGCGTTATGTATATCTGCCAAATCCCCCAGTTCCTTGCCCATCATTTTGGCAACCAATTCAACCCTGGGCAGGTCATTAATTTCGTATTCTCCAACTAATTCACCATTACGTAATACTGTAATCTTATCGCATAATTCGTATACTTGATCCAGAAAATGTGTAACAAAGATAATCCCCACACCCCGATCTCTTAGCTCACGCATTAACGCAAACAGTTTAATAACCTCTTGCTCATCCAGGGAGGAGGTTGGCTCGTCGAGAATTAATACCTTGCAATCCATATCTACAGCACGTGCAATCGCTACCATCTGTTGTACAGCAATGGAACAGTTTGACAATTGTTGTGTAGCCTTTGCTGGAATTCCCAGACTTTTAAGTATACCCTCTGCCCTGCTGTTGTTCTTCTTCCAATTCACTAAAAAATCCTTACTTCTTCCAATAAACAGATTTTCAGCCACTGTCAGATTTGGACATAAGGTAATTTCCTGATACACAGTGCTAATTCCAAGCTTTTGCGCTTCTTCGGGCGACTTGATATGCACTGGCTTATTAATTCCTTTTATATTGATTTCTCCGGCATCCTTTGGATATACTCCCGTCAAAACCTTTATTAGAGTAGACTTTCCCGCACCGTTTTCACCCATCAAAGCGTGAATTTCACCTTCTTTCAAGGTAAAATCCACATGATTTAAGGCCCGCACTCCAGGAAAGTTTTTATAAATACCTCGCATTGTGAGTACTGTATCCTGCATAATAATCAAACCTCCATTCAGGTATGATACTTGATATATTCAGTGATTTCTGAGATAAATAATAATTACAGAAACTGAATTATGACAAATGCGCGGTGCTAGTAAGACCGCGCATTTTCCTGACCTGTGAAACGACAAGTCGTTTCACAGGTTTTATATCTTACCTTATTTTATAATTAAGAATTAGTAGGAACGAGCGTCCACAATCGCTTGCGTGATGGTTTCACAATCAAACATTTCTTCATCAACATAAGCATTCTTATCTACGGTCTCACCAGCTTCAAGCTGATTAATAAGTTTAACAATACGAGGTCCATGAAGCGGATTACACTCTACATCAAGATTGAACTCTCCTGCAAGAACCTTTTCAAGTGCCCATTTGTTAGCATCAAAAGCGATAACCTTTACATCGCCATCCTTACCATATGTAATACCAGCAGCATCCATAGCATCACAAGCACCACGAGCCATATTATCGTTTTCAGCATAGATTACATTGAAGGCTGTTCCGCCAGCGATAAGATCTGCAACTGCCTGTTTAGCAAGGGTTTCATCCCAGCCTTTCATGTTTTGGTTAAATACGATTTCCCAACCGTTAGCTGCTGCACCATCTTCAATTGCTTTGGAACGACCAAGCTGTGCAGAAGATCCTGTATCTCCACCAAGTACCACAATCTTTGCACTATCAAGTGCTTGCTGCTTCAACCAATCAACAGCCTTATTACCCTCAGCTTCAAAATCAGAGCATACCATCGCGGTGTAAAGATCCTCGGAAAGTTCAAGCTTACGATCAGCCATAATAAAAGGTATTTCAGCTTCCTTAGCAGCTTTAGCAACATCCTCCCAGCCTGCGGATTGAAGTCCTAATACAACAAGATAATCCACCTCTTCTTGGATAAGCTGTTGTGCCTGTGATATCTGTTTTGCATGGTCGCCTTCACCAAATACCATCTTAATCTCAAAGCCTGCATCCTCAAAAGCCTCATTAAAGGATTTTGTATTAGCTGTACGCCAGTCCGACTCGTTCGCATTGGTCTGAACAACACCAACTGTAACTTTTTTGTCACCTTTACCTGAAGTCTCACTGTCTTTGTTGCCACAGGCTGCAAAAGAAAGAACCATTGCAAAAACCAGAACTAAAGTAATTAATTTCTTCATAAATATCTCCTCCAATCATATTAACTCAAAACCTTGAGTCTGTTTGTAACTACAAGTATAGATAAATAAAACACATAAAAATACGGATATTATTACTTGCTTTGTAGTAATTCTTCCTGTATTTTTATGTGTTTTAAATTGGAGTTAAGATTCTTATGAATTATGTATGTTTTTTTATTACCCTATGCTAATTTTACTTATTTCTTTTAATAACTGCGACCAATACGGTCTACCGCGGCATTTTCTGCTTCAAAAACCTTTCCTTCCACGTAGGATACTTTATCCACTGTTTCACCTTTTTCTAAACGTTCGATTATATCTGCAATTAGTTGTCCCTGCAATGGGTTACACTCAATATCTGCGTTGATTAATCCAGCCTCCATCATATCAAACGCTTCTGATACAGCATCAAAGGAAATAACTGTGATTTCACCGTTAACCCCACAGGTTAATCCAGCTTCCTGTATTGCCTCAATAGCTCCGAAGGTCATATCATCATTCTGTGAAACCAGAACATCAATATCCTCAAACTCTTGTAAATATTTCATCATTACTTCTTTTCCCTTAGCTTTGGTAAAATCACCACTATCATGGGCAAGAATATTCCAGTTCTCATGAAGTTTAGCAATATCTTCAAATCCTTTGGAACGTCCTATTTGTGCTGTTGAATTGGCGTTGCCCTCAAGGACAACGATATTTATGCTTTTCTGTTGCCCCATATGTTTTTCCAGCCACTGTCCTGCTTTCCTGCCTTCTTCATATTTATCCGTACCCACGCAGGCGACATAAAGATCTTCATCTTCCGTATCAATCCTACGATCCACAATAATAACTGGAATCCCCGCTTCCTTTGCTTCTGTAAGCACCGTATCCCAACCAGTTTCCATGACTGGGGCTATTACAATATAATCTACCTCCTGAAAAATAAAGCTCCTTACATCTTTAATTTGATTTTCCTGACTCTGTCTTCCATTAGCAAAAATCAAAGAAAATCCATTTTCTTTTACAAGTGCCTTTTGAATAGATTTCGTATTAGCAGTACGCCAGTCTGATTCAGAACCCAGCTGGGAAAAACCAACGATAATCAAATCAGAATCTATCATATCCTCTTTATTTTCAGGTTCCCTAACCTGAAGATTTTTCGACGGTCTAAGGCTGCAACTGGCAAGCACGATTAATCCTATAAATAATATCCATAAAATGATTTTAATCTTTTTGTTCATATCCCACCTCAATTTGTTTATTCTCCACGGGAGTGTACTTAAAACCTTTTTTAGTTTTCATATTTATCCTAATCTTGCTGGAATCGTAATCCTAATCTCCGTGCCCTCTCCTTTTTTACTTTGAATATCAAGTCCATAGGAATTCCCATAGTTTAATTTAATTCGTTTATTTACATTGGCAAGACCAAATCCAGTACTTTGTTCGCTGCCCGGCATTTCAACTTCTGCTCTTAAAACCTGTAACTCCTCTTCACTCATCCCTACTCCATTATCTATTACCTGAAAGCAGATGACCTCGTCTATTATTACGCCGGTTACCGTTATTTTCCCTCTTGCTCTTAACATTTTAATACCGTGATATAGTGAATTTTCAATAAGTGGCTGCAGTGTCAGCTTCAAGATTTGATATCCATACAATTCTTCCGGTATGTTAATCTCATAATCCAAAATATCTTTGTATCTTGATTGTTGTATCTGCAGATAACTTTTAATATGTATTTCCTCTTCCCGAATCGATATAAAATCCTTTCCTTTACTCACCACTATCCGGAAAAAATCTGAAAGGGAGACAACAATATCAATTGCCTCTTTATTTTTATTACCTTCAATCAGCCAGATAATGGTATCTAACGTATTATATAAGAAATGAGGATTAATCTGGGTTTGCAGAAGCTTCGATTCCATATGCCTTAGGTTTTCCTGTTCCAGCCTAATGCTGTTCACCTGTTGTTCCAGCTTGGATGCCATGTCGTTAAAGCTATCCGATAATATGGATAATTCATCATGATTATCGCAGATTGTCCGGGTTGTAAAATCCCCTTTTGCTACCAGGGCAGTCTTATCACACAAGGTTCGGATTGGCTTTGTAATACTGTCTGTTACAAGGATATTAACCAAAACAGAAGCAACTATAATAGAGGATAATGCAACAATCATTGTCACAATTACATTGGTTACCTGTTCATTAAGACTCTGTCTGATGGCTTCGAAATTTTGGGTTTCATAATAAATGTAATACTGGATTTCTTCCTGAAATAATTCTGTCAGAATATAGATGTCAGATTCCAGCATTTCAATATTTTCTTCATAATGACCAGTCTGCTGAAGATTATCACGTATTTCGCTAATTCTATCCTTCAGGGTATCCAAATTAAGCAGAATTCGTTTAATCCAATCCAGACTTTCTGTGCTTGAGGTTATTTCCCGAAGATAAGTAAAATTCTTTTTTGCAGCTTCAATCAGCACATAGGGATTTTTCAAATCACTATTTTCATCAATGGACTCAAACGTTTCAGCTTCTACAACGATTTTGTACATACTTTCGTCCATTTCCTCTTTAAAATTGAGGTTATAATTATTAGCCGAGGTAATTCTACGTACAATTGTATCGTAGGCCGTACTATAGTTATACAAAGCCACAATCTGATAAACTGATAGAATAATCATTGGCAGAATAATAACAGCTGCAACCATAAAGAGCTTCAGCCTTAACGGGTATTTAATTGATTTTTCATTTGCACTGTTTTCCATTCATCCCCCATTCAGCTGCTTCACAGCTGTTCAATGTCCGGAAGAATAAGGAGTGAGCACCTTTGTGCGAACTTCGTAATTCTTCCCGTGTAAATTTGCTTTTCAATTTACACTTCACCCATACCCTGTAGTCTATATTCCGACGGTGTGCAATTCTGTGTTTTTTTAAATATGTAACTAAAATAATGTGAATCCTGATATCCTACCAAAAAACCAATTTCAGTTATCTTTCTGGCGGAACATCTTAAGTAATCTTTTGCTTTTTCCATTCGGAGATTCGTAAGATACTCAATAAAGGTCATTCCCGTCTCCTGATTGAATAATGAGCTGAAATAATTGGGGCTGACATTGACGGATGCTGCAACCTTATCCAGGGTAAGATCACTCATAGCAAATTTTAAATGCATATATTCTTTTGCTTGTTGGATAAGTCCGGCGTATCTTTTCTGACTATTTTTATTCCGCAAATCAATTGCTTCCTTTAGTATTGCTTTATAAAATTCAGAGCAATCCTCCAGCCCGCAAAGTTGATCAGTGACATTACTCATGCTTCTCAGGCTATTATCAAGCTTCTCCATAGGATACTGCAAAGTTTTAAGAAATTTTAAAATAACGGAATATCCGTCCATTATAATATACTGACGAAAAAGAGTTGAGCTCATGGCAGTGGAACCAAATCCTTTAAAGTAACTGTCTACAAACTCATCTACATCCTGTAGAGTGCCTCGCTTCAAGAAGTCTTCTAATAGATTCCTGTCATGCTTCTCTAAATTTAACTCACTTATATTAACCCGATTTCCTGGTTCTTCCTTACTATGTACTTCTTTATAAGATAAGAGCTGATTCCTTCCTTCAAAATAACGCAGGGAAAATGCTTTGTTCGCATCAAGATATGACTTATGTAAATCACGAACGCGGGGAACACATCGGCCTATTCCTCCAAAATAGTACACCTTGTCATCTTTAAGCTGAATTAATAACTCACTCAATTCCTGAATTAATGCATTAATTTGCAATTCATCTTCCCCTAGGAGGATAAAAGCCCAACCCTCCATACCGCGTTCAAATACTTTTATATCAGGATATCTCCTTAGAGCCTGAGTCATTCTTGTTTCACATTGTACGATCTCATTGGAATATTGGTGCATGTCCTCCTGTCCGCTGAACTGAAACAGCACCACGCAAAAAACGCTCGCTACCATATTGATTCCGAGCTCTTCTTCCTGTTCCAGTATTTGCGAAAGTGACATTTTACCACTGACTAAAGCATTAAAAAAATCCTTCCTTCTTTCCCCTTGGTTTTGATAAACCAAAAGCTGATACTCCTCCAGCAACTGTTTTTCTTTTCGTTCTTTTTCAATTGCTGCAGCTGCATTTTTCACTGCAGCAACCAGTTTAGTAGAAGTTACAGGC
>JAFACO010000117.1 GCA_023425485.1 Bacillota bacterium | reverse complement strand
TTTCCAGAATGCTTCGTATCCGTTATATGAGGGATACTATCTTGGATGTTAGGACAATGGCCTTTGATAAAATAATTAACTTACCCTTTAAAAAGTATTCTCAAAAATCAAAGGAGATTTATCTTTCAAATTTAATTAATGACGTTAATACCTTTGAAAATAAATTTTTTCACAGCTTATTAAACTTCTTAATTAATATAACAATGGTAGTAGTGTCAATTGGAATTTTAGTGGTTTTAGATTATAAATTAGCCATTAGTATGACTGTATTCTCCTTGGCGCTCATTGGAACGGCTAAACTTTTTGAAAAGAAAACAACACAGTTGGAGCAAAGGATTTCCACAACAAATGAGGAATTCACCACAGAAATGTCCAATACCTTTCAAGGTGTTGAAATCTTAAAGCTAAACCATATTGAAGATAAGTTCCTGAAAAAAGGACTGGTCTCCATTAATCGCTTGGAAAAAAGAAAATATGAAGCAAATGTATTTAGTGAACTTCAGAGAAATATAATTCAGATTTCAGGATTTATTGTTGCCGTATTGGTGCTCATTTACCTGGGATACCAGATACAAGTTGGGATGAGTCTAGCGGTTGCAGGTCTGCTTTTTCAGCTTTGTAGTTCAATCAGTAGATTTTTAATTGATACGTTCCCTATGCTTAATCGAATTAAAGCCTCTATTAGTATTTATGACAAGATAGCGAAACCGGAGGAAGGGGAAGGTGGCAATAATACTGGAGTTGAGGAATTTGTTTTTCGGGACAAGATACAGGTATCTAATGTGAATTTCTCCTTTGATAAAAAGGAAGTACTTAAAAATGCTAGTTTTAGCATTGAGAAAGGTAAAAAGTATCTAATAAAGGGTGTCAGTGGCGCTGGTAAAAGTACCTTAATGAACTTATTAGCAATGGTATATGACAACTATGAAGGTAAGATTACGGTGGATCAGGTTGATTATAAGGTGATACAGGAGAAATCTTTCCACGATAAGGTTGCATTTATCTACCAGGACGTATTCTTATTCGAGGATACCATAAAGAATAATATCGCTTTATATCGCGAGGTTAGCCCAGAGCAGATGGAGGCCACGGTGAAAGCCTGCGGACTGGAGGCGATTATCGAGGAACGTAAGGATGGACTGGAAGAGAAGCTGACGGAGAACGGGAAGAACCTTTCGGGAGGTCAAAGACAGAGGTTGTCCATTGCCAGAGCGATTGCAAAGAATGCCCAAATACTTTTTGTAGATGAAGGAACCTCGAGTCTTAATGAAGAAATGGGAAGGGAAATCGAGAAGGTATTTTTAGGACTGGAACATACAGTAATTGCAATTAGTCATCGCTTCTATGAAGGGGTAACAGACCAATACGACTATGTACTGGAACTAAAGAATGGCGCTGTGAACTGCTTTACTGCGAAGGAATATTTTGATGAGGTGATCACATGTTAAAAAGATATCTTGGAGTCCTACCTTACTTGGTACTGTCAATACTCGTTGCAGCAGTGAGCAATATCTTAGATGGTGAAGTTGCCAGAAGAATGCTTAAGCTCTTAGACTATGCGCTGGCTGGTGACATGGATACCATAAAGAACAATACACCTATTTTAATTGTAATGGCATTAGCTTTAATCCCACTCGGAATTGTGGTTGCCGTTGTAAATAACTATTACAAAAGAAAAGCAATGGTTGCCTTAAAGAAACACTATCTTATCAAGGTGTTTGGTAAAAATATTGCGGAATTCCAGAAGGAAAATAACGCGAAATACATCTCCTCCATTACAAATGATTTAAATACTTTGGAAATAAATTTAATTACTGGTGTTTATACCATCGGAAATGGAATAACAAGATTTTTTGTTGGAATATGGTTGTTATCAACCGTGGATCCAAGAATGATTCTTCTTGCCATTGGTATTATTATACTCAATCTTATACAGAATATCGTTACTTCCAGGCCAATTAACAAGGCATTTAAAGAAAGAAGCGATATGTTTGATGGCTATACTTCTTAT
The DNA here is from genome assembly GCA_023425485.1 of Bacillota bacterium. GTDB lineage: Bacteria > Bacillota > Clostridia > Lachnospirales > Lachnospiraceae > Mobilitalea. Next base: position 4,685 of record JAFACO010000117.1, on the reverse strand, counting down.
ATCAAAGAAGTGTTGTCCGCTTTCCATATTGTTAAAAATTATAATCTTCAGAAAAAGGTTCAAGATGATTACAATGAAAAGAGTGTTGAAATACAACAAAAGGGCTTTCTGATTGAACGAATGCTTTCCTTCATTTTTTCCTTTCAAAATGTAATGTTTAGTTCCTCTTTCTATGGCATTCTTTGTCTTGTAGGATATTATGTATTAAGAGGTGATATTACTGCAGGTGGATTAATCCTTGTGGTGGATAGTATCCAGCGTATGATGTGGCCTATTATGGAAATCAGTGAAGCCATGCCTAAGATTATGTCTACTGGTGACCTGATGAGGAAAATTGATAAGACCCTTGAGAATGCAGATACATATCCAGAAACAATGGAGCTAAGCGAGTTTAAACAGGAGATAAGCTTTAATAATGTACAATTTGGTTATGAGGACTCCGAAGAGCTGACACTGCGAGATGTCAATCTGAAGCTTCGAAAAGGCGGTAAATATCTGATTGTCGGGCCAAGTGGTGGTGGAAAATCTACACTGCTTAAACTGTTTCGAAAGTACTTTAATCCTACCGATGGAAACATTACAATTGATGGGGACAATTTAAAGGATATTAAACGTGAGGATTATTATAAGCTAATAGCTAATATTGAACAGCAGGTCTTCATTTTTGAGGACACCTTAAAGAATAACATAACGTTATATAAGGATTATTCCGAGGAAGAGATTACGAAGGCGATTGGGGCAGCAGGGCTTACAGATTTTGTTGCAAACTTACCAGATGGAATTAACACCATGATTTATGACAATGGTCGTAATATCTCTGGTGGAGAGAAATCCCGTGTTGTAATTGCCAGAGCATTTTTAAGTAAGGCTAGTATTCTGTTTATGGATGAAGCTTTTGCATCTCTGGATATGGAGCGAGCAAGAGAAATTGAGAAAACAATTCTTGCCCTTAAAGATATTACAGTAATTAATGTGAGTCATATTATTTTTCAAGATACGAAGGAGCTGTATGACAGAGTGATTACAGTTAAACGTGGCATAGTGTAGTATTAAAGTTACAGTTTTGCTGCAGTATTACCTATACCACGTTTTTCCCTTTAGAACCAAGAGACAGACTACTGAATTAATTAGTCTGTCTCTTGGTTTTTAATACTTATAATAATTAATCAACGGAAGGTGACGCTTCGAATTATGTTCATCAACGTTAGATTACCAAACAAAATGGTTTACGGTAACGTTTCGGAATGATATAATGTTGGCAAACATTATATAGCGCCGAACGAAGTGAGTGCGCATAACTGGCACGAAGTGCCAATATCATGTGGTTTGTACATGATATAATCACCGCATATTTATATCATAAAGACTGACAATAATGGTATTGTGCAAGGAATAGTAAGTAAAACAGCCTATAATAAGATGGATGGTTGTAATGCAGTTAGGGGGCATTTATGGCAATTGCAGTGAGTAAGCTATATCGAAATTGTGCTTCGCTTTATCAGATGAGGCTGCTGGCAGGACATAAGGGGCTAAGTAATCTTGTAGAGTGGGTTCATATTGTAGAGGATCAAGAGGTTTCCTCTTTTCTACATGGGCACGAATTAATATTTACGGCAGGCTACATGAACCGGGATGATGAGTGGCTTTTAAAATTTACAAAGGAACTGTATCGGAGTAATACCAGTGCTTTTGTAATAAATATTGGACCTTATATAAAAGGTGTACCAAAGGAGGTAATCGACTTTTGCAATGAAGTTGATATGCCTCTTTTTACTATTCCGTGGAAAACTAGAATGGTAGACGTCACCCGTGACTTCTGTACAAGAATTATGCATAACGAGAATGTGGAAGCAAGTGTGGCTACCACAATAAAAGACATTATCTTTAAGGTAGGAGATTTGGAAACCCAGATTCAGCATATGGAACGGTATGGTTATATGCATGACTGCCATCTGTGTTTTGTTAACATTTCTATAGAGAATGCAAATGAAGATTATCACAGTGATAATATGGAGAAGTTAAGACTTTTTGTGGAGCAGATAGCCAGAACCAGTCAAAGAATGTTCTTAGCTTTTACCTATCAATCAAATCTTGTGGTGGTACTTTCTGAAAGTGATATGTATAACGTTCGAAAGTTCGTAGAGGAGCTGCTAGGTTTAGTTCGCAACGTTAGAGATTCCTTTACCATCTATATAGGAGCCAGTTCAATTATGCAGGGTTTTGCCAATCAGGACGTTAATTTTGAAAAGGCAATTGCAGCCAATGAAATGGCAAGAAAGAAGAAGGTATGTGTTACTTATTATGATAATCTGGACGTCTATAAGGTACTACTGGCAGTTAAGGATAAGAAGGTCCTGAAGGATTTTTATCAGGATGTCTTTGGAAAACTGGAGCAATATGATGTGGAGAATGGTACAGATCTAATGGGATTTTTACGCTCTTATATTGATAATAACGGAAGTCCCCAGCTGGTGTCACAGCAGCAGTATGTACATCGCAATACCGTAAATAATCAGATTAAGAAAATTGAGAAAATAATGGGTTATAATTTATTAAATCTCGAAGAAAAAGTCAGGTGCAGTATCGGATATTTGATACAGGATATTTTATAGAAGACCGTGTGGATAAAGCATATAAGCATAAGCATGTAGCTTCATCAGTTGAGGAGTTTATAATAAGTCAACCTATATTATAAATTTAGGTTGAATGAATTCAACTCCAGATGCTATTACATAGTCAATAAGCTTTTTAAAATAATTAGGCAAAAATTTTTCAGTTTCAATATGGTCATGGATGAGGATGATATGATGTGAGTTTTTATTAAGTAAGTCCCCACCGGTAGGAGGGTTATTGTCATGTATTCTTTCTAGAATACTTTGATAGGTATAGCCATTCTTATCTTTTAACATATATTCTACAAAATCAAAGGTCCAAAATATATCAATATCTGTATTTAACGCGCTTTCCTGATACCAATCAAAATTTATATTTGAGTCATCAATTCTGCAAAAATTATTATCCTTCAAATATTTTTGTAAGGCATCTTTATTTTTTCCACCTTTATCACCATAAGGGAAACGTAGAATTTTATATGTTCTTTCAACTCCTGCCGAAAGATATAACTTATTCAAAATATCTTCTTGTTTTTCAATTTGATTGATGCACTCAGATAAAGATAATTCACTAAAATGTGGATGGGTATAACTATGATTACCAATGATAGCTCCCTTTTCTAATGCATATTGAGCCTCCTCCCAATGTGCTTCAACATTTTCTCCGACTGAAAACAGAATTGGGGTTATTCCTTTTTCATTTAAATAATCCATAAGGATAGGTGTATTTTCAGTTGATATATCATCAATTGTTAAATATGCTTGACTCATAAAATATTCTCCCTAACATCCAATGCTGCTAGTAACATTTTATATCCGGTCTTATGCTGCCAAAATGATGCATCCTGATTTATTACTATATTTCTAAATTCATCATAACTTATATATTTTACAGCTTGAACTTCTTCTTCCTGCACAGTAATCTGATTAATATTAAAATCTGCCTTTAATAAAAAAACATCATAAAATTCATTATCAATAAAAGTTCCGTTATTCTCTATTAAAGTTTCTTTAAATGTAAACAGGTATTCTAAGGAATTAATGAAAGGTAAAATATCTAACCCTAATTCTTCCTTTGTTTCACGTATTATTGTGCTTTCAATGCTTTCACTACTTTCAATATGCCCACCCACTGATACATACCACAAATTAGCACCTGCATCTTTGTTAGCACTTCTTTGTTGAATTAATATTTCGTTATGAGAATTTATAATCCATAAATGGATTACTCTATGGCAGATTCCATTCTTATGTGCTTCGACGCGTTCAATTATTTCGCCTGTTTTTTCTCCATATTTGTTATATACATCAAAGTATTCCATATTTACCTCTTGATTCATCTGATTGAAGATACACAAAACCATTTACCCTCCCTTTTGATGGACTTGCTTTATAGATATTAAGCTCGTACAGTTATTATAATAAGATGGTAATATATTCAAATTATATATTGGTAACTATGTAATGTAAACATATTTTACTCAATGATTTCATTCTCAAATTCTGGATTATTTTTCAAGTCTATGCATACTGCATTAACCTGACAAATTAAAGGAATAACTTATATTTTGCAACTAAGAAACCAATTTACGCAACATAGTCTGCAAAACTTGATAACTCATGGTAAAATATGTATAGTTAAATTGAAACGGAGGTGCCCTGCTTGAAGATACATATAAATGAAGATCCGAAGCTGATGGAAATGGAGATTACAATAAATTGTAACAGAATAACCGCGGAAGTAGAGAAACTTATTTCAATGCTTCGTGTAATGGATTTAAAGCTTACCGGAAAAAAGGAGAATCAGACCTTCATTCTGGATGCAGCTAAGGTACTCTATATCGATACGGTAGATAAAAAAACCTTTTTCTACACGAAAAGTGACATATTTGAAACAGAGCTTAAACTATATGAGCTGGAAGAACAGTTGGCTGCTCTGGATTTTGTACGTGTTAATAAATCCTGTGTATTGAATTTTAATCAAATCATATCCATTAAAGCAGATATTGACGGAAAACTGTTGGTAACCATGAGCAATCTGGAAAAGTTATTCGTATCAAGGCAGTATGCACC
>JAFACO010000081.1 GCA_023425485.1 Bacillota bacterium | reverse complement strand
ACGGTACGCTTATGCATATTTGCACCGTACCAGTCCTGCGTTCCTTTTGGTCTTTGTGTAATCATGTTCTATTCCTCCGTTCAACCCATTTTATTTACATTACAACAGTTCTTCATTATATTCAAGGAATTTCTGCTTACGTGAAATCATCTCATCAATTCGACTGATATAATCGGTAACACTTTTTACATTGTCAACACGTTCAATTCGATTCTCTGCATGGAATACAAACTTGGACATGGCACCTGCACCAAGTGCCAGAATTGTCTGCTTTTCCTCCATAATCAGAATATTATAAAGGCCTTCTTTGCCATATTTAGAATACCCGGTATTCTCAAGATTCTCTTCCATATTCTTCTGTCTATAGAGATAATAGGGATAATAACCGTTTTCAGCTGCATGCTCTACCGTCTTTTCCAGCATAAATGGAACATCGGTGGCTTTTAAATCAGAATAGTTTTCTTTTTCTGTATTTAACCTTGCTGCCCGTTTTAAAGCAAGTGTATGAACTGTTAGTCCTTCTGGATCTAATTCTTTTATCTGATGAAGAGTATCCATAACATCCTCGGGATTTTCTCCTGGTAAACCAATGATGATATCCATGTTTATATTGGTATGTCCAACCTCTCTTGCTAAAGAAAAGGCATGTCTTACTTCATCAATTGTATGCTGTCTGCCTATTAAGTCTAAGGTTCTTTGCTGCATACTTTGTGGATTAATACTGATTCGGTCAACGCCACAGTCCTTTAGAACCTGAAGCTTTTCTCTCGTGATACTATCTGGTCTTCCAGCCTCTACACAGAATTCTTTCACATGAGTAAAGTCAAAACTTGCTTTCACAAGTTTTAATAACCCTTCCAACTGACTAGCACTTAAGGTAGTTGGTGTTCCGCCACCAATATAAACGGTTGTAAGCTTCTTATTTAAAAGACAGTTAGCAGCATATTTAATCTCTTTTTCTAATGCAATAAGATAATCCTCGATAAGATTAGCAAATTTTACTGCAGAGTAGGAAGTAAAAGAGCAGTAAAGGCAGGTGGTAGGACAAAAGGGTATCCCGATGTAGATACTATAACCATTTTGATAATCCATCTCCTTTAGTAATTGTCGCTCTCTTTCAGCTATTTGTATGCTTAACTTAGTCTTTGTTATTGAACAAAGATATTCCTCCTGCATCTTATCAAGAATATCTGATTCACTTAATCCCTGCTCCAACATTTCATATACTAACTTTGTGGGTCGAATTCCAGTTAAGATTCCCCAAGGTAAGGTCTTTTTGCAGTAATCGGATAGCACTGTATAAAGAATCCTTTTTAAAGCATTCTTATATAAGGGTTTAGGAAGTCCTGCTGGAATATCATAATCTACGGTTTGAATACTCGCTTTACTTCCATCTATTATTAATCTATCTTCTAAAATAGTGAGATGAATTACTTTAGAAGCCTCTGCTTTTAATTCTTCTATTTTGAAATCCTCTGCTTTAGAGATTTCCTCTTCCGAGTTCACCTTTACTACCTCTAAAGGAAAAAATGCTTTAAAAAGTGGGTAGACATCATTTTCATATATTTTATCTGATAGAACTATAGTAATGATACGTTTTACCTCCCATCAACACTTACAGGTTGAGATAACTATTGTTAACTCTTTCATGACCTATGGTCGTCGAGGGTCCATGGCCAGGATAAGCAACCACCGAATCCTCCAGCAACATAAGTTTAGTCTTTATGGACTCCACTAATGTTGTGAAATCACCTGTTGGTAGATCAGCTCTGCCAATCTCCTCTAGAAATAACGTATCTCCACTAATTAATACTCCATGATTAACAAAGTGATAGCACGCACCACCTTGGGTATGCCCCGGAGTATGAATTACTTGAATACGAAATCCAGCGATATCCAGCATCTGTCCATCCACTAGCAAAATATCAGGAGTTAAACTACATGCTTTACCAGAAAACTTTAACGACAGGTTTAAGTTTGGATTGGCAAGCAAAGCAGCCTCCTCTTCCTGTGCATAGATTGTTGCACCTGTTATTGTTGCAAGTTCTCTTGCCGCCAATATATGGTCGAAATGACCATGTGTGAGAAGGATTGCCTTACACACTAGGTCATTCGACTTTAAATATTGTTCAATTAAATCGGCACTATCCGCCGGATCAAATACAATCGCTTCCTTGGTTTCTGTGTGACTCACCACAGAACAATTGGTCTGCAATGCACCAAGCTCCAATGTCTTTACTAAAATACCGCTCATAATCCTCATACCTTTCTAAATATCGTATTTAGCCTGCGGTTCTCTCAATATCAAGAATACTTTCCACATTACGTATTTTTGCTATGATCTCATTTAATTGTTCTTTTCCATGAATTTCAAAACCAATACTAATGGTAGCCGTACCCTGTTTACTGGTTCGCACATTCATAGATAATACATCAATTTTGTTTTCAGTCAGAACTTTAGAGATATCCACTAATACACCGCTTCGATTATTTGCAAAAATTTTGATTTCTGCGCTATATACTCCGCCGTTAGTTTTTCCATCTGCCTCATTCCACTCGGCATCAATTAGACGCGCACGATCTTCTTCTGCAACATTAATAATATTAATGCAATCGGTTCGATGAATGGATACACCTCTTCCTCTGGTAACAAAACCAACAATTTCATCACCTGGAACAGGACTGCAACATTTAGAAAAACGAACTGCTACATCATGGATACCTTCAACAACAATTCCACTTTTGGACTTCTTTTTAGGAGTTCTTTCCTTAATATCAGCGATGGTTTCAAGAACATTATCATCCGTAATCTCTTTTTTATTCTTCTTTTTATATTCTTCCAGTAGCTTATTAACAATCTGGCCTTCCTTTAGACCACCATGCCCTACAGCTGCCAGCACAGAGTCCCAGTCACGGAAGCCATATTTACGCATCACTACACCTGTAAAATCAGGTTTCATTAAATCGCTAAGTACAATCGCTTTCGCTTTACAGTAAGCAACAATCAGTTCCTTACCTCTGGTGATGTTATCATCTTTTAGTTCAGATTTAAACCAGTTATTTATCTTATTCTTTGCCTGTGTACTCTTAACTATGGATAACCAGTCTCTACTTGGACCTTTCGAATTCTGTGAAGTCATGATTTCAATACGATCACCATTTTGAATCACGTAATCAATCGGAACAAGTTTATTATTTACTCTAGCACCTACCATCTTATTACCAACAGCACTATGAATGCTATAAGCAAAATCTATGGGGTTTGAACCAGCCGGCAGCGTCTTCACATCTCCTGTTGGGGTAAAGGCATATACACTGTCGGAAAAGAGGTCAAAGTCACTTTTAA
>JAFACO010000371.1 GCA_023425485.1 Bacillota bacterium | reverse complement strand
GCAGAGACTACTGGCAAGCGCAATGAGTGCAGGAACGAATCAAGGTGGTATGGCAGGCGCAGCCGCAGTAGCCGGACAAGGCGGTCAGGTAACAACACCACTGGCTTTACGTGCGGCGATTACCATTGTAGCTGCAGTACCAATTTTAAGCGTATATCCATTTTTACAACGGTACTTTGTTAGTGGTCTGACGGTCGGTGGTGTAAAAGAGTAAAGAGTAATTTGTTTATTATAAGACAAAATATATAAATATGATTGATATTGCAAATACAATAACATGTCATTAAGTTAAGACAAAACACCTAAATATCAAGAAGGACAGAGTATAAAATTATGCCCTGTTCTTTCTTTTGTATAACATAAAAAGTATATGACAAAGAAAAAAATGCCCCGCATACTAACTCAAAAAGGAGATTGAGAAGAATGAGTAATGGTGCTTTTTATACTGGAGTATATCAGAATTTATTATCAGAAATAGGAATTACAGAGGAGCAAATTAATCAAAGAATAGCTCAGGTCTTTGAAACATTATTCTTCGATCCAGAGGAAAAGATATATTTTGAAATAGGTGAAGACAAAGGATATATGCTTGACACCGGCAATATTGATGCCAGATCCGAGGGAATGAGCTACGGAATGATGATGGCAGTTCAGATGAATAGAAAAGATATCTTTGACCGTCTTTGGTTATTTTCTAAGACCTTTATGTATCAGAGTAGCGGAAAATACGAAGGATATTTTGCTTGGTCAGTAGCTACGGATGGGAAAAAGAATGCGGAAGGTCCTGCTCCGGATGGAGAAGAATATTTCGCTATGGCACTCTTTTTTGCAAGTGAACGCTGGGGTGATGGTACAGCACCTTTTGATTATAGTGTACAGGCAAAAGATATTTTGAAGCATTGCATTCACCAATCAGAATTAGTAAATGAGGGAAGTCCTATGTGGGATCCCAATAACTATTATATAAAATTTGTTCCGGAAACGCCTTTTTCTGATCCGTCCTATCATTTACCGCATTTTTATGAGCTATTTGCCTTAAGGGCGAACGAAGAAGACAGAGCTTTTTGGAAGAAGGCAGCAGAAGAAAGCCGTAAGTATTTGCAACTTTCCTGTCATCCTATTACTGGTATGGCCTCCGAGTATGCAGAATTTGATGGTACACCAAAGCGTTTATTCCATGACGGGCAGTTTTATTCCGACGCCTATCGTGTTGCTATGAATATTGGTCTTGATGCATCCTGGTTTCATGTTGATGTAGCATTAGGCGATATTATAGACAAATTACAATTGTTTTTTAGTGAAAATACAAACTACGGTGAATATGCTAATTATCTAGTCGATGGAAGAGCTCTAGAACAGCCGGCTTTGCACCCTGTTGCAGTTATTGCAACGAACGCTGCAGGCTCACTTGCAGCTACAGGTAAATATCGTCTGGAGTGGGTTAAGGAATTTTGGAATACACCTCTTCGCAAAGGAGACCGTCGATATTATGATAATTGCTTGTACTTTTTCTGTCTGCTCATGCTAGCCGGAAAGTATAAGATATACTAAATATATCATTTATCCGGCATTAAGAAAATAGCAATTACAGTTAATACATATATAAATAAAGGGGGACTATTCAGTGGCTATTGTTAATGCAAGATTTCAATCGACGCACTTGAAACGTAGCGTAAGCTTTAGCGCGATCATTCCAACAATTAAGATGGAGGAACAAAACAGTGGTTTTAAAACATTGTATATGCTCCATGGGTATGGTGGTGACTGTAATGATTATCTCAGCGGGCTAGAAATGCAGGAATTATCAGATAAGTATAAATTAGCATGTATTTTTCCAAGTGGTGAAAATTCCTTCTATCTTGAGGATGTTGATAAAGGTGAGGATTTTAGCTCTTTCATAGGAAAAGAGCTGGTAGAGGGAACAAGAAGTATGTTCCGATTATCAAGTAAAAGAGTTGATACCTTTATTGGGGGCATTTCCATGGGTGGATATGGAGCAATGATTAATGGATTACGATACCATGATACATTCTCTAAAATAATTAGCTTATCAGGTGCTTATATTGGGATAAACATTGCAGACAAAGGTGATTTTATCCCGGATCATGTGTCGGATGCGAAGTATCAGAGAAGAATTTTCCAGGATCCCAAGGAGCTAAGATTTACCACAAAAGATCCTAGATATTGCATGGAAGTTCTAAAAACATCTAAGAAAAAGTTTCCTGATATCTATTTTGTATGTGGTAAAGAAGATTTTTTAATTGAATCAAACAGGAAGCTCCACAACTTTATGATAACGAATGATGTCGAGCATTATTATGAAGAGGGTGAAGGTGTTCATGATTGGGTTTATTGGAAAAAGCATTTAGAGACTTCGATCATGTGGGCAATAAAGTAACAATGTAAACAAACGCTATTAATTAGCTACTGGCAATGGAATGTGGAGGAAGAAGATTATGACAAAACAAGCATTTAATCCTTATTTACCGTCCTGGGAATATGTACCGGACGGAGAGCCTCATGTGTATGAGGGGAGAGTTTATGTG
>JAFACO010000008.1 GCA_023425485.1 Bacillota bacterium | reverse complement strand
CCTTCTTCATAGCAGTTTCCATATCAACTACAGATTTATTGGAATATTGCGCATAGTTAAGAAGAAAGCTGTTTATATTTGTTTTATTTAATTCTGATGTAGTCAATGTATTATTAGATTTTGATGTTTGAAAGGATGCAATTAATAAGCTAACAAACCATGGCTTGTAGCCTCGTATTATATCCTCTGTGACACCAAATTCTGTTGCCAGCTTAATTACTTCTTGATATGTTTCAGCTGAAATATGATCCTTTAATGTGCTCCCATCTGTGTATACTGCATATTCTATCAATTGATACATATTCTTAACGTTACTCTGGTTATTTTCCGTTGCAATAACTTCTGACTTTTGCAAAGCCTCAAGTACAGTGTTGCTTAAGGGATAGGTATTATAAGAAGAATAAGGGATTGTGGCTAAAAGGTAAACCGTATTACCACCTGAACTCCCCTTCCAAAGAAATCCTTTACCAGCAATCCCCATTTTATTATAAATAAAGGTAATCAGTCTTGTAGCAAATATACTCGCCTGCTCGATGCTACACTTTTCTTTTAACTTCTGCTCACCCTTTGCTTCTGTATATACATTATTTTCTTTCATAAACCCTAGAACTGTCTTACCCTTTAACCCAATCACTGTCTTAAACTTATATCCACCAATTAGCTTATAATAATAGGTCAATACTTGTTCCACCGTTAAAGTTGAAGTTAAACTTAATGATTCTGATGTTATTAATACTTGATTTGTAGCTTTCAATTTTTTTCTTATATTACCGATTAAGGTTGTTAGTTGTTTTTTTGTAATTTCCTTTGTCATATCCAGTTCATACCAACTCTCTGGCAATAAACCATAGGATTCTGCTAATAATAATTCCTTTGCTGCATAACTGGTAAAGGTAAATCCAGTTGACGTATTAGCGGCGAATGCTTTACTTGCATTCATGTTAAGAGATAGCGCCATTGTGAATATTAGTAGAATAGATAAAATGCGTTTTGACATGTTAGTTTACTCTCCTTAAACAAATTATCTTCTAGCTGTTAAGTGCTTGTACAAGCTGCATGAAGTCCATACCCATCATATTATACGTGGGAATATATGTCAATCACTGACTATAGAATTTTGAGCTTGATTCTGAAGAGTTAAAATTATTTTATTGAAAAGATTTTCTGAGATAACAACTTTCTATTTATCTTAAAATCAATGGCAAGAAATGTACTGTTATCATAAGCAAATCTCTCATAGCTATCTACAGTTGGTATATTATAAACATTAGTTTCATAATTCAAATAAGCTGGGGCAGTTAAAACAAGTAAAAGAAGTTCATTTTCCTTAATATTTGTTGTAATCTTTGGAAGTACTTTTGAAAGCAATTGGTTCATCTGTAGTATATTCTGATCCCTTATCTTTTCAAATATTTCTTGAAAAAGCATTTTCTGGCTGTTGTTATCTTTATTGTCATAGGTGGTAGCAGCCTGTAAATACGAATATCCTAGTACTTGCTTTCCGTTTAGTAGTTGTTTACCCGACTCTTTAAGATAATCTTGCTTTTTTGATTTCCCCAAACTACGATTAATCTCTGAAATTTTAGAATTAATCAGATCAAGCTCATCTTCTTTGACCTTAATCATGATACCGCCTACCTCATCCACCAAGTCAATCACAATATCACTATCAGTGATAATATAGCTGTCCAGATTGACCTTAAAGTTAAGATTAATGCTTTTTAGCAATAAGTCAGCTCCCCCTATGGCAAAGGCTTGATACAGGGTACCATAACCTTCTCCCGGAATCTTTACATAAATATCTCTTGAGAAGGAAGTACTAACGGTTTTCTGTACCTCTTGCAGCATTGATATTAACACAAAACTATAGGCCTTGTCTTCCTGGCTGGCAGTTAAATCTTTACTTATAAACAAAATATTAGTTACATTCTCATCTTCCAGAATCTTTGCATTGTCTGCAATATTATCCTTTATCCTCTGCTCTAATAATTGAAGTTTATCTTCATTTTCTTTGATACTCTCACCATCCTGATTCATGACAGGGGTATCACTTTGTAATTCCTGTTCTTCTTTTGGTATTAAATCGCCCAATGTGTCTGTATCTGTTTCATTATTTACATCACTATTTACTTCCTGATCTTCTAAAGTTTCACTCGTAAACTCCTCAGTAGTATCTTCTATGGTGTCTTTTGTTACCCCTATAGGAGTGGAAGAATCCTTTTCTTCTTCTTCTTCTGCTGCTCTTATTTCTTCATTCGTTTTTGTTCCTAAATATGTCTCATCCACTAGATTAATTTTATTGATATAAGAGTGCAGTATAAAATAAACTGAAATTACACCGACAATTAGTACTCCTGCTATTGATAGTAGCGCTATCATAGCAATTCTTTTCACTTTTGATTTTGGCCTTATAGTATTCACAACGTCCTCCTCGCGTTCGTCAGCTCACAGGAGTAGTATCGCTAACGTACGATTCATCACCTGGGTATTCTAATACTATAATGTTTACAACATAGGCTTATTTATCCATTCTATGAAAAGAAATACAACATATTTGTTCGTACTAATTCGATAATTTTCTACATATAAGGGTTATTAACTTTCATTTATATTGACAATCCAAGGAAAAAGTCGTGCAGGCAGCGATAAAATGGCTGCTCCTATGCAGATATCTACCTAGGAACAGCCATTAATTTAATTAAATTCGATTCAAACATTTCATTAAAGCTCTGAAAATTATCTCAACTCACTTATAATGAAAATTGCTATTGATTATTGTACATCCTTGATGCTAAAGCTGATTCTGCCCATCTTATCCTGACCAAGACAAACAACTGTAACAACATCTCCAAGTGTAAGTACATCTTCTACATGCTCAATTCTCTGTTTACTGATCTTTGAAATGTGAACCATACCTTCTTTACCTGGTGCGAATTCGATGAAGGCACCAAAATCTTTGATGCTAACAACCTTACCAACATATTTCTTACCTTCTTCAAACTCCGTAACAATCATTCTTACCATCTCAAGTGCCTTTTCGATGCTTGCTTTGTCAACACCACATACGGATACTGCACCCTCATCAGTGATATCAATTTTAACACCAGTTTGATCGATAATTGCATTGATGGTCTTACCTCTTTGACCAACAACTTCACCAATCTTAGCAGGATCAATTTTAATTTGAACAATCTTAGGTGAATAAGGTCCAACCTCTGCTCTAGGTTCGGAGATAACAGGAGCCATAATATCATTTAAGATATAGGTTCTTGCTTCCTTAGTAGTGTAAATTGCTTTTTCAATAATCTCTCTGGTTAAACCATGAATCTTAATATCCATCTGAATTGCTGTAATACCCTTATGAGTACCTGCAACCTTAAAGTCCATAACTCCAAAGAAGTCTTCTAAGCCTTGGATATCAGTTAATAAAATGTAATCCTCATCTGTATCACCAGTAACTAAACCTACGGAGATACCGGCAACCATACCTTTGATTGGTACACCTGCTGCCATTAAGGATAAGGTAGAAGCACAGATACTACCCTGTGAGGTAGAACCGTTACTTTCTAATACTTCTGACACGGTACGAATTGCGTAAGGGAATTCTTCTTCCGTAGGAAGCACAGGAACTAACGCCTTCTCTGCTAATGCACCATGACCAATTTCACGTCTACCTGGACCTCTGGAAGGTTTTGTTTCACCTACAGAGTAGGAAGGGAAGTTATAGTGATGCATATATCTCTTTCCGGTCTCATTCTCGTCAATACCATCTAATCTCTGTGTCTCAGCTAGAGCACCTAAAGTAGTGATTGTAAGTACCTGTGTTTGACCACGGGTGAACATACCGGAACCATGAGTTCTAGGCAAGATATCAACTTCAGCTGTAAGTTTTCTAATCTGATCAACCGCTCTGCCGTCAGGACGTTTTTTATCCTTTAAGATCATCTTACGAACAGTTTTCTTCTCGAATTTATAGATTGCTTCTCCAAGTAAAGGAAGCCATTCTGGATGAGTTTCTTCATAACGAGCAACTAATTTTTCTTTAATTTCTTTGATATTTCCTTCTCTAACCTGCTTCTCATCAGTAAATACAGCTACTTCCATTGCTTCTGAAGTAATGAAGCTAACCATATCCTCATATAAATCAGCTGGAGTCTCACAAGCAGTATAAGAATGCTTTTCTTTACCCACTTCTGCTACGATTGTATCAATGAATTGTATAATTTTCTGGTTTAAGTCATGAGCAGCAAAAATTGCTTCAATCATCTTATCTTCAGCAAGTTCATTAGCACCAGCTTCAATCATGATAACCTTCTCTTTGGTAGAAGCTACTGTAAGAGAGAGCGTTGATTTTTCTCTCTGTGCTAAATTAGGATTAAATACTAATTCTCCATCTACCATACCCACAAATGTTGAAGCGGTTGGTCCGTCGAATGGGATGTCTGAAATACTGGTTGCTATTGCAGAACCAAGCATTGCTGTCACTTCTGGTGAGCAATTCTGATCTACACATAATACTAAGTTATTTAAGGTTACATCATTTCTGTAATCCTTAGGGAATAAAGGTCTCATAGGACGGTCGATTACACGTGAAGTAAGAATTGCATTCTCTGAAGGTTTGCTTTCTCTTTTGATAAAGCCACCTGGAATTTTACCTACTGCATATAACTTTTCTTCGTATTCTACGCTTAAAGGAAAGAAATCTATACCATCTCTTGGCTTGTCAGATGCTGTAGCTGTTGATAATACAACAGTGTCACCATAATGCATTAATACAGCACCATTTGCCTGTGCAGCTACTCTTCCTACATCAACGGTCAGAGTTCTTCCGGCTAATTCCATTGAAAAACTTTTGTGCATGTTTTGTTCTCCTTTTTGATGTGTGGAGTTATTTTGTCCACTTAATAATTTATAGAGTCGGAGGCACCGAAACAACTGAAAAACCTACCGAAGGCTGTGTAATTCGATAGCCTTTTCAGAAGTCTCGGGTTGTCCTCCCGTCACTCTAATGCAATATTATACCATTAAAATTACCATTATGCTACTAATATTTTGCAACAGTTTAGCGAGATACAGCGAATCGAAAATGTGCTTATGGCTAAATTGTAACAGAGACATAATATTTTGATAAAAGTAATGCTTTATGCCTTAAGTATCTTCAAAGCAGGTAAGATTTAAACATGATATAGATAAAAATGTAACTATTTTCATAACTCATATAAAAAACAGCAGACTCCCAACTTTAAGGAGTCTGCTGTTTAACTAAAGCTAATAGAACTTAATTAAATCAACTTTGCAATATTATTTCAACTCTAACATTCATTTTCAATTGGATTATTAATTAGGGTAGCTGCTTCAAAACCATGTCTATGGCCATCGTTTACGGTGGTCAAGGATTCAATGAAATGAACATGTCTGTTACCCACAGGTACAGCACCACCAGTTCTACCTCTAAATTCATGAAAATGATTTTCATAAAAATCAGTTCTAAACGCTACTTCATGATAATGATCATTCATACCACAAGGGATTGCCTCTCCTGTTACAGTTGCAAATCTGTGATTATGAGGATCTTCCTGATCTGCTATTCTTACACTTCCAACAAGTTCATGCACATGTCTTTGATCTTCACGCCAATTATCGGAGCATCCATTATTCCCGTTGTTTCCATTATTTCCAAGATTACCAAGGTTGCCGTTATTGCCATTATTACCATTGTTATTATTAAAACCGTTATTTCTATATTCCATAGTTTGTACTCCTTACGATATAGTAATTTGACTAAGTCAGCCAGCAATACATCTATCATGTATTCTTAATATTATATGTCGTAATGAGTAGAACTGTGTCATTATTTAAGCTTTAAACTCTATATTTCTACAATATTTCTTAACCATTTCTTTTTGCGGTATCTGTGATAGCCTAATACAGCCTTATAAACTTCTTCTATAAGTATCATTGCGTAAACGAAGTAAATTGGCAGCTGTAGCACTAAACCTCCAAGTATTGCCATTGGAATACCGATAAACCATACACCCGTTACATCCAAGAAAAGAGCTGCCTTAGTATCCCCACCACTCCGTAAAATTGCCACTATAATTAATGCATTTAGCATACGTACTGGCATGTAAATTGCAAAAACAGTCAAACTCAATCGGACATAATCCGCAACAACCTCTGAAACTGGATATAGTGAAATAATTGCACCCTTAAGTAGAAAGGCTAAAATAGCACCTATTATAGACAGACCAAACATCATTACCATGTAATTCTTTGCATGTTCCTCTGCCTTCTCTAGTTCATTGGCTCCTAGTTCATTACCAAGCACTACGGCAGCTGCATGGCAGATACCAAAGAAGAATACCATAGCAAGTTGTTCCACCGTACTTGTTATAGTGATTGCATTTGTTGCTTCAGCTGGCATTCTTCCATAAACCAGGGAATACATCGTAACCCCTAGCCCCCACATGAATTCGTTAGCAATAACCGGGGCAGCTGTATAAAAGTATTTATGTACAAAAGGTTTGTTTAGGAAAGGAACTCCATTTTCTTTCGTATACTTTTGGTGAATAAAATCTCCAACACCGCCATCCCCTACCTTATGTCTGTAAACAGCAATTAGCAGTAAAATCACTTCAATTATTCTCGCTATTAAAGTAGCTAGTGCTGATCCTGCCACACCCATAGCAGGCATACCAAAATGTCCAAAAATAAACACATAATTTAAAACCACATTAATTACAATTGCGATGGATGTTATAATAACAGGTAATTTAACATAATTCATACTTCTTAAAATCGCCACGAAGCAGTTTGTGACAGCTGTTAACGGATAACTAAATGCAATGATACCCAGGAAAATGGCACCAATTTCAACTTGATTTTGATGTATCGTAAGTATGCTCATAACCTGTTCAGGGAAAAATATTCCCGACAGAACAAATATAAACGAACCTCCAACACCAATCATAAGGGACATTCTTAACACCCTTTTAATTCCCAAAAGATCGCGATTACCGTAGTATTGAGAAGCTAAGATTGCAGAACCACTACATATACCAAACATTAGCAAGGAAAAGACAAAAAATACTTTGTTTGCCAATCCAACCGCCCCTACAAAATCATCACCAAGCTGCCCAATCATAATTGTATCAATCATATTAAGTACATTACTTAAAAGATTTTGAAGTGCTACTGGAACTGTGATTGCAAAGGTCTTCTTTAAAAAACTCTTATCATTTAATATTCTTTGAATTATTTTCATTTTTTCCACCATCTACTTTTAAGAAATTTGGTAACAATAGCAAATCTCCCGTTATGTCAAAAATCATTTTGTCATGATAAAAGCTGTCCCACTATAAGCACTAGGCTTTCAAGCGGGACAGCTCTTTAAAGTTTGATATTTACTATTTTCTTAAACCTAAACGTTCAATAAGTGTACGATAACCTTCAATGTCAGTTTTCTTTAAGTATTCAAGTAAACCTCTTCTTTGTCCAACCATCTTAAGAAGACCTCTTCTGGAGTGATGGTCTTTCTTATTGCTCTTTAAATGCTCTGTTAACTCTGTAATTCTTGCAGTTAATAATGCAATTTGAACTTCTGGAAATCCTGTATCCTCAGGGTTTCTACCAAAATTCTTGATGATTTCTAATTTCTTTTCTTTGTTAATCATAATAAATTCTCCTTTCGCGATACCGCCTAATACTAAGAAAAAGGTCGGAGTGTCCAAAATCTGAGTATTGGCTCTTATTTCACTATGGTATAGTAACACATTTTTATGTTATTGTAAACATTTTTTAGAAAAACATGTACAAATCAGCTTCTTTTCACAAGGATTCCTAAAATATTAAGCAACTGGCTTTTAGCAACTACTGTATGTTCAACAAACTTGGATTTTGCTCGAAAAAATGAATGGCTGCCAGCGTATCCTCTTTCATTCGGTCTATTAATTCCTCAACAGAATTAAATTTCAATTCAGGTCTGAGAAATTCATAAAATATGACCTCCAGAACCTCTCCATATAAATCATCACTATAATCAATGATGAAAGTTTCTACACCAATAAAATCATCAGCACCTACGGTTGGTTTGTATCCAATATTAGTAACACTTTGATACCTAATGCCGTTTATAACAGTGGCTGTTACATAAACACCTAAAGGTGGTAATAGTTTTACCTTTGCAGGGATCATGTTAATGGTTGGCATTCCTATAGTTCGGCCAAATCTTCTTCCATGTACTACCTCTGCAGTTAAGTGATAGGGTTGTCCCAGCATTTCATTGGCTACGGGAATATCTCCTTGTTTAATAGCTTTTCTAACCAAGGAACTGCTGATGACCTCATGTTTCAATTCCATCTTATCACAGTCCAGAACTTGATAACCATATGTGGCCTCATATTGCTTTAATAGGTCAACATCTCCTCTTCGTTTATACCCAAAACGGAAGTCTTTCCCTACTACAATTACTTTAACATCCAGTTGTTCCACTAAAATATTTTTTATAAAATCTTCTGGCTCCATACTTCGAGTTTCTGCTGTAAATGGATAAGAAATTAAAATATCAATTCCCATCCGTCGGGCAATTTCAACTTTTTCTTCCTCGGTATAAATTAGTTCAAAATCCTTATCAGAGAATAGATTTCCTGGATGGAGTAAGAAGGTAAACATAACTGAGTTCAATCCTTCTTTTTTGCACTCTAATGCTTTATTAATTAAAACCTGATGACCTAAATGAAGACCATCAAACTTTCCTAACGTAACTACTGTATTTTTGAATTTAAAATCTGTACTTCCAGATATATACTCCATTGTGTTCTCCTCTCTGCCAGCTTTCGGTGACATTTAAAGGCAGTATAACTTATGTGTTTAAAATTCGCAATATATTTAGGATAAAAACATTTTTACAGGTTTGAACTGTTCATCCTCTGAATTATATTGATAGATACCAACAAATATTTGGTCCGCATCATAAACACGTACCAAATCGGTTAAATTCTTATTATTTGATGGCATCAAATGTTCCAGTTTAAAAGAGTTTCCATTATAAATGTATTTATGAAACTCTGCCTGCATATAAACCTCATCATAATGCTCAAACATTTGATCGACGGGTATAATATAAGGTTCTATCTCACTATTCTTCATCAGTTGCTCTATTTCAGCCAAGGTTAGTGCATTTTCAAGTTTAAAGCTGCCTACTGCAGTTCTTTTCAGATATTTCATTGTACCACCGCAACCCAGGGCTTCCCCAATATCATGAAGTAAGGTTCTAATATAAGTACCTTTACTGCAATCTACCACCATAGTTACTTCCTGATCTTCTTCCGAGTATGCAAGAATTTGAATATTCTTAATGCATACCTTTCTTCGCTCTCGTTCAATTTCTTTACCCTGTCTGGCCAACTCGTAAAGCCGCTTACCATCGACCTTAATTGCCGAATACATTGGTGGTAACTGAAGGTATTCTCCTATGTAACTAAGTATAACTTCTTCAATTTCCTTAAACTGTACCTTCACTTCTGCTTGTTTTATAACTGCTCCGGTAATATCCTGTGTATCTGTGGTTATTCCAAGTTTAAGCACTGTCTCATAGGTTTTATCACGATCAGTAATCATATCAACAAGCTTTGTACCTTTTCCAAGACATACAGGCAGGACGCCTACCGCATCAGGGTCAAGTGTACCGGTATGCCCAATCTTCTTCATTTTTAATATACCTCTCATTTTAGCAACTACATCATGAGAGGTATATCCTTTTTCTTTATATACATTTATAATTCCGTTAAACAATTCCTGTACTCCTTCGAATTCAAATCTGATATGAATTAATCTCTTTACTATTCATAACCTAGAGAATCTTAGTTACATGATTTCTTTCAATTGAGCTTCAATGTGCGGGGTCAGATTATTAATTACATCATGTACGGAGCCACGCATAGTGCAGCCAGCTGCCTTAATATGACCGCCTCCACCAAAATGAACAGCAATTTTACTCACATTAACTTCGCCATTTGATCTCATACTTACTTTGAATTCATGGAAATCAGTTTCATAGATAAATATTGCAACTTCTGTTCCCTTTGTAACACGAAGCTGATCTATAATCCCATCTAAATCGGACGAAACGGCACCATAATGACTTAACATTTTTCGTGAAATTGAAGAAAACACAACTTTCTTATCAAGAATTAACATACTTCTCATCAAACAACGTCCTAATATAAGGTTTTGCAGATATGTTTTAGTATAAAAGGATTCATCAATTAAAGTGGAGGTATTGATACCTTTACTAATTAGTCTACCTGCAATCTGCATTGTTTTTTCTGTAGTATTGGAATGCTTAAACACCCCAGTATCATGGATAATTCCAACATAAAGGGCCGAAGCAATATCCTTTGTAATTATTGCCTCCTCCATCAGCGTATATAAAACTTCACAGGTAGAGGAAGCATCAGCGACAATATGGTTTACCATAGCAAATCCCTGATTACTAATATGATGATCTATATTAATTGTCTTTTTTGCGGTTTGAAAATATTTCAATGCATTTCCCAATCGATCTTGAGCTGCACAGTCTACACTGATAAACACATCATACTGATGCTCTGATTCGTAGGAATGCTTTATCTCATTTACACCATTTAAGAGATTAAATTCATTGCCAAAGGATTCCAGATATACATCAATCCTATCAAATCCGAGTTGTTCTTTCTTCTGCAGTAGATACAGATAAAGTGCTGTACAGGAGCCAATACAGTCCCCATCCGGACGGACATGACCTGCAATTACAATCGACTTTGCGTCTGCTAACTCACCCTTTAAATTAAACATTGTTATTTATCCTCTTCGTCAGAGAAATCAGAATCATCTTCATCCTCTTCATCCTCTTCGTCAACCTCATCTGATTCTATATTTTTATTAATTTCATTAATCAGCTTAGACATATGAGCACCATATTCAATGGAATTATCAAGAACAAAAGAAAGTTCTGGAGTATTACGCAGGTTTAGTGATTTAGCCAGCTGACCTCTTATAAAGGAAGCTGCACTCTTTAATCCTGCTAAAGTAGACTTTTTGGATTCCTCGTCACCCAGGACACTAATATATACTTTCGCTGTCTTAAGATCAGGTGCTACTTCCACATGAACTACCGAGGTCATTGGATTAATTCTTGGATCTTTAATTTCCCTACTGATTAGTATACTTAATTCCTTTTGTACCTCACCATTTATTCTTGTGTTTTTAATACTATTTTTTCTCATAACATTACCAATACCTTTCCCAAAGACATTTCAAAAACATTTGCCCTTCCAGAAGCTTACTACACATTATTAGTAACTGCTCCCTTCTGACAAATGCTTTTGATTTGACTATTGAAATCAGTGAAAACTTTTCACTGCCTGTTGTTTTATCTTGGTACTTCAGCCATGACATAGAATTCTACTTTATCAAATTCTTTTACGTCATTGAACTTTTCAAATACCAGACCGCATTCATATCCTTTATCAACTTCTTTAACATCATCCTGGAATCTCTTTAAGGAAGCGAGAATTCCTTCATAGATTAACGTATTATCTCTGAATATTCTGGTTTTGCTGCCTCTGACTACCTTACCGTCAAGTACGTAGGAACCTGCAATTGTTCCAACACCGGAAGCCTTAAAGGTCATTCTAATTTCTGCATGACCAATAATTCTCTCCTCAAAGATAGGATCTAACATACCCTTCATTGCTGCTTCAATATCATTGATTGCATTATAAATGACACGATAATGTTTTACATCTACCTTTTCACGGTCAGCTGTTTCCTTTGCTGCATTGTCCGGCTTAACATTAAAGCCGATAATAATAGCATTTGATGCACTTGCAAGAATAACATCAGATTCATTAATAGCTCCAACGCCACCATGGATAATACGAACTGCTACCTCTTTATTGCTTAGTTTCATTAAGCTCTGTTTCATTGCTTCCACGGAACCTTGAACGTCTGCTTTAATAATAAGGTTTAATTCTTTAATATTACCAGCCTGAATCTGTGAGAACAGACCATCTAAAGATAACTTAGCCTTAGTATCTGCAATCAGCTTTTCTTTACCCTGGGAAAGATATGCTTCTGCAATTGTTCTTGCTTCTTTTTCCGTCTTAACAGCTAAGAATGTCTCACCTGCATCAGGAACTTCATTCAAACCAAGAATTTCTACAGGAGTGGAAGGTGTCGCTTCTTTTACTCTTCTTCCCTTATCATCCATCATAGCACGTACTTTACCGTAAGAAGATCCTACAGCTACGTTGTCTCCAACATGAAGGGTTCCCTTTTGTACTAAGATAGTCGCAACTGGTCCTCTTCCCTTATCAAGCTGTGCTTCAATAACGATACCTCTAGCATTACGATTTGGATTAGCTTTTAGTTCAACCATCTCTGCTGTTAAAAGAATCATTTCAAGTAATTGTGGAATACCTTCCTTAGTATGTGCAGATACTGGAACAAAAATGGTGTCTCCACCCCAATCTTCTGCTATTAATTCATACTCAGTTAATTCTTGTTTTACTCTCTCAATATTAGCACTTGGCTTATCAATTTTATTAATTGCAACAATAATTTGAACTCCTGCTGCTTTGGCGTGGTTAATCGCCTCTATCGTCTGTGGCATAACACCATCATCCGCTGCAACCACAAGAATTGCGATGTCTGTTGATTTAGCACCTCTTTTACGCATGGAGGTAAAGGCTTCATGTCCTGGTGTATCCAGGAAAGTAATATCCTCACCATTAATTTGAACCATATAAGCACCGATATGCTGTGTAATACCACCTGCTTCTCTTGAGGTTACGTTTGTTTCTCTAATTGCATCAAGAAGTGAAGTTTTACCATGATCAACATGACCCATAACGCAGACAACCGGAGGACGTTTTTCCATGTCATCCTGATTTTCTTCCTCTTCTTTTAAGAGTTCTTCAACTTCATTAATCTTTTTCTCTTTTTCTGCAATGATTTCATATTCTAGAGCAATTTCTTCTGCTTCTTCAAAGGTTATTTCCTGATTAAGTGTTACAATTTTACCTGCGAGGAAAAGCTTCTTAATTAAAGCTGCAGAAGGTTTCTTCATCTTATCTGCGAGTTCTTTTATGGTTAATACTTCCGGAATAGTAATTACTTTAATATCTTCTTCCACAACTTGAACTACCTTTGGTTGAATAAACTGACCTTTTTTGGGTGCAATTTTAGTCTTGCCATCTGCACCATCATCGCCACGATCAAATGCATTCTTCTCTTTGTAATTCTTTTCTTTGTTGATACGATCTCTATTTCTCTTATTGCTGTTATCATTCTTTTCAGCAACCTTTTTATCTAATATCTGCTGATCAAAGGCCTTGCGCTCACCACCGCCTCTTTGACCACCGCTTCCTTTTTTACCAGGAGCGCGATTGCCATAGCTTGGCTTATCATCATCATCCTTACCTGAATCCTCAAAGCCTCTGGAACCAAATCCTCCGCCAGGTCTCTGATTGCTCGGTCTGGAGAAGCCTCCTTGACCGCCGCCATATCCGCCAGGTCTAGAACCACCCTGTCCTTGGCCAGCACCGTAAGGTCTGCTGCCACCTTGACCCTGTGGTCTGTTGCCCTGATAACCCTGACCCTGCGGTCTGTTACCCTGATAGCCTTCACCCTGTGGTCTGTTGCCTTGGTAACCCTGACCTTGCGGTCTATTCCCTTGATAGCCTTCACCCTGCGGACGATTGCCTTGGTAACCGGATCTGTTACCCTGATAACCCTCGCCTTGTGGACGATTGCCTTGGTAGCCCTGACCTTGTGGTCTATTTCC
>JAFACO010000500.1 GCA_023425485.1 Bacillota bacterium | reverse complement strand
AGACATCTTAGCTTCTTCCAGCTGACAGAGTCTACGGTAATTCTTTTTTATTTCATTTGCTGAATACTCTGCACCATGAAAAGAGTAATAGAGCCTTACTTTCTCCCAAAAACTTCGCTTACTTTCGTTGGTATGTATGTCCACCAGTGTTCCATATAAGTCAAAAATATAATTCTTAAACATGCTTTATCCTCTCAGTAATATCAAATTATGTATATTAGTTCCCAGCTTTACATTATATTATATTTTCTTATTATAGCAAGACATCGCAGTTTTGTAATCCTTTGATTTATAGCAATCATAAACCAATTAAAGGTAACTGGATATTACTACTCATATTCTCATGTTCTCTTCAATATAATGTAATAATGCCATATAAGCTAGGAGGATATATGAAAAAAATACTTTTAAAAACATTAATAGTCTGTGCGGTAGTCTTTTTATTTCCATTTGTCCTTACACTGCTTATTTCGAATCATCCTTCTAAGTCTTCCTCTGAAATCGTTGATTTTACCATATACTACGAGGTGAACGGCTCAAGAGATAAACTAACCTTTGAGAACTATCTGCTTGGTGTGGTTGCTGCCAATATGCCTGCCAGTTATGAACTAGAGGCTCTAAAGGCACAGGCAGTTATTGCTCGTACCTATGCTTTATATAATATTTCTCTCCTTACAGAGAAGAACCCCGAGCAAAAAACCTTTACAACCTCAGAACTAGGTTTAGCCTACATTAGTTTAAATGATCTTAGTAAGTTATGGGATAACGAAGATTATAATACCTATTTAAGCCGCCTTGAAAATGCAGTGTATGCAACAGAAGGTGAAGTCCTGCTTTATGAAGATACACTTATTCTCCCCGTATTTTTTAACACAGGCTCCGGTTCAACTAGAAATGCTTCCGAAGCCTGGGGAATTGAAATTCCATATCTCCTAAGTGTACCCAGCAAACAGGATGTTACCTCAATTAATTATCTAAAGATTTTGGAGTATAGTGTTAGCGATATCCTTAACCTACTGATTAAATATTACCCGAACCTTAGTGTAACCACGGACAATTTCTTTGAAAACATAACGGTTATTACCAGAGACAGCGCCAATTATGTACTGGAAATGAAACTAGGAGATTTGACAGTATCCGGCGAAGAATTTGCTAAAGTACTCAGCTTACCCTCCAATCATTATTACATAGAGAATTATGAAGGTAACGTGCGAATCATCTGTAATGGCGCGGGACACGGGGTAGGACTTAGTCAATATGGTGCAAATGCAATGGCAGAGGAAGGTTCCTCTTTCGAAGATATTCTTCAGTACTATTATACCGGTGTTGATTTCGCAACCATCAAAGGTGAAAATTAAATGTTCTTACGCATATTTTCTCTTTTCCATTAAAAACAGAAATTCATTAATCCATACATTGAGGCGGGATTCTTCCTGCCTCTCTTTTTCTAATAGTCCAAGATGGAAGCTTATTAATTTGTTAACATCCTCTTTTTTCATCTCTTCCTGTGCATATCTACAACGCATAAACACATCTGCAACATCCACAAAGGTTACTCCTTTATATCTAAATTCATCCCGGACACGTTTCGACAACATAAACACAGTTTCCTGCGGAAGCAACTGAAATCCTTCTCTTTTTAGTTGGTGTAAGATTCTTAAAAACAAGATATGAACTTTCTTACTATCCTCTGAGTTAGCTAATAATACTTTATAACGGTATTTAAGAATAACAAAATATATTATCAGGAGTATAAGCAAGAGTGGAATTAAAAGCAGTAAAAGAAACGCTGTTCCTTTTAAATTGGTATCTTCTTTTTCTAATATAACCTCTTGATCTGCAACTGGTTCTTCGAATAAATTTTGCCCTGGATTTGGATAGAGATAATTGCCAGAGGCATTTCCATTACCAGCTGAATTAGATAGTGTAGGCCAAGTTGAATAGCGATTTTCATAAAATGGTGCAGTTGCCTCGAAGGGTATCCAGCCAACTCCTTCAAAGTAAGCTTCCGCCCACGCATGCGCCTGACTGTTTGTCACCAGATACATATCACCGTCTTTTTTGTCAAATACCCCAAGATACCCTTCAACATATCGGGTGGGTATTCCAATACAACGACCAAGTACAGCCATAGCTGTTGCATAGTAAGTACAATAACCCTGCTTTGATTCAAAAAGAAAATAATCTGCAAAATCTTTCCCTTCTGGAAGGGAATCTACGTTTAAAGTGTATGTATAATTTGCTATAAGGTATTGTTCAATTGCTTTTAATTTCTCATACTTTGTGGAATAGTCCTTTGTAAGATCCTGCGCTAGTTGATAAACTCGATCTGGCAACTCATTTGGAAGGCCTAAATAGCGGTCCTTAATCATTTTTGCTCTATCTTCGAGATTTTGATACGTATCCTTCCAATACACAGAATCCTCAATGTCATAATCATTAAGGGATTTCATATTTATCCAAGACTTGGTCTCCTCCGAAGGTAACGGCCCAGTATAATCAGCATAAGTAAAGGCATCTTGTTCCATAAGTAACTTGGAAAAGGCACTATCTTTTAAATTTATCTCGAAGTATTGCACTTGATAAGAGGTACCATTTCCACGTGGTTTTTTAAAGCTTATCTGTGGCATATCAAGTAATAGCTTTCTGTAGCTGGTATAAATGGTATACCCATTCATCTTAAGAGGATAAAAGAAGGTTTTTGTTTTAAGGTTGTTATATTTTATTTGTATTTCTCTTTTCTTTATTAAAGCGTTATCCTTTTGTGCTGCTTCACCAAGTCTTGCAATTGCTGCATATAATTCTTTATAGTCCAGACGATATTCCAAATCCTGTTCCATGAAGTTAAGTTTACTTTTTTCCCATCGATTACTGCTATAAATATCACTCACCGACCCAGTAAGATATACTGTTTTGTCCTCGGATAATCCCGCCAGCTTAAGGGCAACCTTATTATCTTTAATAACTTCTCCATCTTGACTAAGCTCTCCCCCATCTTCCGAATAGCCCGTATAATTTACAGAAAACTCACTTTTTCCATCTTTAAAATAATATTCAATATTCGTTTTCATAACCTCATATTGCTCTTTGATGTTTTGATACATCATCTTTATCGCACTCCATTTCATTGGCTCCGGTCTTGAGGGTAATAATGCGGTAAAGATTGCTAACATAAGGCACACTGGAACCAGATAAAGAATACCACCCAGTTTTTTCTGAGTACCAACCCTTCTGCAATAGATAGTTTCACAAATTTCTGCAAGGTTCATCATAATGTAAAAAATACAAATTAAAACAGTTGCTTTATTCAAATTAATATGACTGACGGATAAAATAATTAATGTAACCGCAATTACAATGGCTAAAATATATTTTATGGTTTGCCTCCCTATGATTAAATAGAAGACGATGGCTGCAATTAATGAAACTCCTAAAAGTAATGCATAAGCATACTTTGCCGCGTATCGCTCTATACTGCCATTGTAATCACCCATCCAGGCAATAAAATTTTGTATCTGTTCCCAAGGATTGATGCTTAATCTTACAAGAAAAACAATTACCAGGACAACTACTGCCAATATAATAAGATAAGTGATAATATTTTTTCGAAACAAGTCAAACAGGTAGATCAATACTGCTGTTCCTATAGAAAATATTCCGCACAAAAACATGGATACTCTTAAGCTGTAATATCCATTAATCGCCAGGTTAAACGCAAAGACTAAAGCCATGCTTAACAAAGCATTATAAATATTATTAAGTTCTTCCTTCTTTCTTAGCATAAGAACACCCTCCCGGAACTTACGGTTTGTTAAGCAATCTCTTTTGACAGTATATCTTCGATGTCATTATCCGACATAATCTGATATATTTTAATTCCTGATAATTTGATTCCGTTCATAAGATCCTTTGTTGCCTCCGACACATCATCACTAATAAAAAGAATACTTATACTATTTTGCAAGGCAATTGCCTTCAGTGCTGTCATATATAATTCTTTGGAAAGGGTATGGGTCGCAACAATATAGAACATTCCACTCTCCCCTTTCCTTAGGTTCTCCTCAATCAGTGCCTCAACCGGCAGTTTTCCATCAAAGTTGATTTTCGCACAGGCTTTATAGAAGACATTAAAGGTTTCTTTGGAGGATATCCTATAGTTTGTTCGTTCCACCTTATTATAAATGATATGAGCAGGAGTATTTCGCACAGCATAATAATTCGCTATGGCAAGGACACTTTCAATTATTTTATCTTCAAAAATAATTACTTTTAGCTCCTCTTCTTTAATTCGAGCAAGATCCATGAAAATTGCAATCTCTGACTTTGGAATCTCTTGATATTTTCTGGAGATTAGCTCCTTCATTCTGGCTGAAGCCTTCCAATGGATTCGTTTCCTGCTGTCGCCAGGACTGTATTTTCGAATCTCTGTATCCAGCTCCTCTTCTGCTGTGTTGCTGTACCTGGTTGGATTCTTCACATCTTCCTGAGTTAAAGCAATTCCCAGTCGGTCAATTGGAACCACTCTGGGAAGTACATACACTTTAAGTCTTGAGGGTAATGGATACTTTATGGAAAAGAGATATAAAAAATCCGTCACTTCAACAGAATCAATTCCGACCTCATATTCACCTCTATAATTGCATTTCATTCTGGTATATAATTTTTCGCTCTCTCCCGGCAGTAAACTATATTCATTAATCCCAGAGGTAATCTCCATGGTGGATTTTTCCTTAAAGAAATTAACTTTAATCCTGGAAAAGGTTATAAAGTTCTCATTTGCAATTGTGAATGAGTAATCATTCCATTCACCCTTTCGAACTAATACACTTTCTATGGATTGAGCCAGTTTAAATTGAAAATAGACAAATAGAGTATAGAGAAACGATAATAGTGGGGTTAACAAAGAAAGGTAAAATAAAGAATACGAAATAGTACCACCAAAATAGGAAACAAAGACGCCACTCCCGATTATCGCAATCACACAGATAATGCGATTCAATCTCATAAAATTTTACCTCCCTGCTATTTTATCAATCTTACTCTTACCTAACTATCTATACGCTTGTTAAAACAGGCACGTGAACTTTTGCTGTAATTGTTTTTAAAAGTTTTTCTACCTTTGTTTGGGATAGCCTTGCTTCCGGTGAAAGTATGATACGATGCGCTAATACTGGTCCAATTAATTTAATAATGTCATCCGGAATACAATAGTTTCTGGCGTTTAAATAGGCATGCGCTTGAGCTGCACGAAGTAGGGCAAGGGTTGCTCTAGGGCTTGCTCCTAGTGATATATTGCTGTCTTTTCTTGTTTCCTGTATGATTTTAGTTACATAGGCAACTAAGTCTTGATGGACCTTCACTTCTTCCACTTCTTTTTGCATCTGAAGAATGGTTACCCCATCGGTCACTGCTTCAAGGGTCTGGGCTAACTGATGGTTCAAGAAACGTTCTGCCATCATTTTTTCTTCACCTACATCCGGATATCCAATGGAAAGCTTCATCATAAAACGATCAAGTTGAGCTTCCGGAAGATTATAGGTACCAAGATAGTCAATCGGATTTTGAGTTGCTATTACCATAAAAGGTTTGGAAAGAGCATAGGTGATACCATCAACAGTAACCTGCTTTTCCTCCATAGCCTCCAGTAAGCTAGCTTGTGTTTTGGGCGAGGTTCGATTAATCTCATCAGCCAAAATAATATGGTTCATAATCGCACCCTTTAAATACTCGAATTTACCTGACTGCATATTATAAATGGATAGACCTGTAACATCACTGGGGAGGGTATCAGGAGTAAACTGTATTCTGGTAAAACCGCAGCCAATGGTTAGTGCAAGGTTCTTTGCAAGGGTTGTCTTTCCAACTCCAGGCACATCCTCCAGAAGTAGATGTCCCCCTGCTAGCAAAGTAATCAAAGCATATTCGATTACCTCTCTTTTTCCTACAATAATCTTTTCCATACTATGTATTATTCCAGCTATTTTCTTTTGATTTTCCAAAATTGTTATCTCCCTTCCATCTTTTTATTACATGGCAATATATGTAATTATTATACTTTAATTAACTTGGTTTTCGCAAGAGGATTGTAAACCTAAGTATACCTTATTGATGTATAAAGAATGCTCCCAATATCGGAAAACAGTTACTACACTATCTACCATCGGGAGCATCACATGCCAGCTGTACTATAATTTATGAATTCAGGCTTCTTAATCTTTGTTGCTTATAAGGTCAATCTAAAGAATTGGAAGTAATCCTTGAAGCAATTTTACTGTATTGTTAATTGCCAGTTCTTCAAATTCAGAATATGCCATTTCAGCACTATGGTCTGCTTTATCTGAAATAGCACGAATAATCAGAAAAGGAATACCATTTAAATATGCTGTCTGTGCAATGGCCGCACCTTCCATCTCAGTACAATATCCGTCAAATTTATCGATTAACCATTCCTTCTTCCCACTATCCGATATAAATTGATCTCCACTAACCACTCTACCGATATGCACACCAACCTCGGGTATTACTTCCTTACAAACCTGACTAGCGAGTTCTCTTAAATTATGATCAGCTAAGAAGATTGACTGTTCCATCCTTGGTATTACACCCAGTGCATAACCAAACCCAGTTGCATCCACATCATGCTGTAAAGTATCGGTCGAAAGAACAATGTCTAATATATCAATTTCCTTACGAAGAGAACCTGCAACTCCTGTATTAATTACTGCATCTATTTGATATAAGTCAGCTAATATTTGTGTACAGATTGCTGCATTCACCTTACCAATACCGCAACGGACAGCAACAATGTCTTTGCCTAACAGTTTTCCTTCACAAAACTCCATATTCGCAATTGTTTTTATTGAAACCTCCTGCATTAGAGCTTTTAATTGATTTACTTCTTCATCCATAGCTCCAATGATACCTATTCTACTCATCCTTTTCCTCCTATATCTGTATATATACCTGCTTTCATTGTATCCTAAAGTAAATATAAATACAAATATTATAATTAATTCATTGCAAAATATGGCCTTCTGATATACAATGTACTCGGTTAAGAGTACCCTAACCTATTAGGGCAACATATATTTAGATTAGAACATAAGAAGGGGATTTCATATGGTTTATAAGACTTCCGGAGTTTGCAGCCGTGAGATAAGTTTTGAAATAGATGAGAATACGAATACAGTCTGTTCTCTACAGTTTAAGGGAGGCTGCTCTGGTAATGCTGGTGGTATCTCTAGGTTGGTAGTTGGAATGAAGGTTGAAGATGTAATAGAACGGCTGGAAGGTGTCACTTGTGACGTAAGATCAACCTCCTGTCCCGATCAATTAGCAAAAGCCTTGAAAGAATGGAGGACCAAGTAAATGAAGCGGATTGTGCTGACTGGCGGTGGAACTGCAGGGCATGTAACTCCCTGTATCGCTTTATTACCAATGCTGAAAGAAGAAGGATATGACATTCACTATATTGGCTCGTATCAAGGAATTGAACAAAAGTTAATAGAAGAATTAAATATCCCCTATTACGGTATTTCCTCTGGAAAGCTACGCAGATATTTTGATCCGAAGAACTTTACTGACCCTTTTAAAGTAGTAAAGGGTTATTTTGAAGCAAGTAAACTCTTTCAACAGTTAAAGCCTGATGTGGTGTTTTCAAAAGGCGGTTTTGTAACTGTTCCCGTTGTTATGGCAGCGAAAAAGAATAAAATACCAGTTATTATCCATGAGTCCGACATAACTCCCGGCTTAGCTAATCGTCTTGCGATTCCATCTGCTACTAAGGTATGTGCAAACTTTCCAGAAACCATACCATATTTGCCTGCAGGAAAAGCTGTTTTGACTGGTACTCCAATTCGTAAAGAACTTTTTTCCGGCAATAAAATTAAAGGACTGGATTTTTGTGGCTTTACTGCGAATAAACCTGTGCTTCTAATCGTTGGCGGTAGTACCGGCTCCAGAACCATTAACGAAACCATCCGTGGACTTCTCCCAACCTTACTTAGGGATTATCAGGTTATCCATCTGTGTGGCAAAGGTAATCTTAATGAGCTGTACAAATATACCCCGGGTTACGTGCAGTATGAATATATAAAAGAAGAGTTAAGTGATCTTTTAGCTGCGGCTGATTTGGTTATCTCAAGAGCTGGTGCAAATGCTATCTGTGAACTTTTAGCACTGCGTAAGCCTAACATACTTATTCCCTTACCTGCTGCTTCCAGCCGTGGAGATCAAATCTTAAATGCCGAATCCTTTGAACGTCAAGGATTTTCCTTGGTATTAAAGGAAGAGGATTTAAGTGTAACCACCCTTCTTGCAGCAATAAAGAAGGTGTTGAATGAAAAGGCTGAATATGTAAAAGCAATGCAAAAGAGTGAACTAAATCAATCTATAGATACCATTGTTAATTTGATAAAGGAAACTTCAAATCAGAAGTAACATTACCTATTACCAACTGGTCAATGGCTTTACTGATTAAGTCTAATAAGCATTTAAATTAACTTAATATAATAGAAAAAGAAGGCGATTAGCCTTTTTTTTCTATTATATTTTTTCTATTATATTTTTTCTATATTCTATTTCCTATTTTAACAGCTAGTTCTGTCGCTTCATCACCAGTATAGGAATCTTTAGCCCAAGTCA
This sequence comes from Bacillota bacterium, assembly GCA_023425485.1. Lineage (GTDB taxonomy): Bacteria > Bacillota > Clostridia > Lachnospirales > Lachnospiraceae > Mobilitalea. Next base: position 13,063 of record JAFACO010000500.1, on the reverse strand, counting down.
TATTAACTGTGTCTCCCTGATATCTTGGTATGATATGCATGTGGAAGTGAAATACTGTCTGTCCGGCAGCCTCCTCATTGTTTTGAAGAAGATTAATTCCATCACAATTTAGTTCCTCTTTTACTGCTGCAGCAACTTTTTTTGCTATAAGCAGGGCTTTTGAAGCAATCTCCTCCTCTAACTCAAATAAATTTGCTGCGTGTTTTTTAGGGAGTATAACCATATGCCCCTTAGCAGCTGGTGAAATATCCAGAATTACTTTAAAATCCTCATCCTCATAAACGGTTGCAGAGGGAATCTCACCTGCAATTATTCTACAAAAAATACAATTACTTTCCATAATAACGCCTCCTTTGTCGATAGCTGTTACTTACTTAAACTTGCATATTTTTCCATATTTTGATACTATGTTTAAGACACCTATTCTCCCAAAAAGATTTTATCTTTATGATAAAGGATACGAAAGGAGCTCATAAATGTACTCAACTTTTAATAATGACACCATAGCCTCTTTAGTGAAGGCTAATCCAGAACTTGAAACAGTAATTCAAACCATAACCGCTGACAATAAAAAGGCAACCTCTATGCTGGTTCATGAACTTCGTAATCCACTAGCACTCTTAAAAGGTACCATTCAATTCATAGAATCATCTCATCAGGAAACCAGGGATTATAAATATTGGGACCAGCTACATGACTTAATCAACGATCTTGAGCAAATAATGGCCGATGCTTCTCTGCTTAATACCTATAACCTTATTAATAAAGAAAATACAAATCTTATCACCTTAATTGATAATCTAACCAATAGCTTTATGCCACAGGCACTTACAAAAGAAATCAATTTAAGTTTTTCTTTTGATCCTGTCAAGCTAGGGTATTTTACAAACTATAGCTGTGATTCGGTTAAGATAAAGCAAGTACTGACCAATTTAATTAAAAATGCTTTTGAGGCAACTATACCTGGTAATTACATACATATTGAACTCAAACATCTTCCTTCGAATTACGAAACTCCCGCTAAACTATGCATTATCATAAGTAATAATGGAGTAGCGATTCCAGAAGAGGCACTGGAAACAATCTTCACACCTTTTGTAACCTATAAGAAGGGAGGTACCGGTGTAGGACTTGCTCTTGTGAAGAAGGTTGTAGACCTTCATTATGGAAGTATACATGTGGATTCAACTCCAGCATTAACATCCTTCACAATACAGTTACCAATTTAATAACTATTCAGAACAAGCTCAAAAACCTAAAGTTTCCTCGCTGTTTGGCTTTGTGCTTTTACAATATATTAAACTGGAATACCTGGTCAAAGGTTCGAAGGGTTTTAAAATTTCCTTTCGCCGTTAAATCACCTGACATAAAAGCGCCTTGGAAGGTTATACGTCCCAGAATAAGCCTATTCATAACTGCATGTGTTGTTTTTGCAATTACGTCTGCGTCGGCTTTTTCACCGTAATAGCATTTGAGGCGTTTATTATTGATTTCTATGATTAAAGTTTTCTTTGCATCGGATAAATGAATGGAATAGGACGCAACAAAGTCATCAATCGGATGAAAATTATCCTTTAAATTCTTGATAAAATCCTGTCCGCCTTCTCCCTCTTGATTATTATCTAACATATCTTTAAATAACTGTGTTAATTCTTCAATATCTTCCTTCTGCTTCTTCACATAGGCATCATCAGATACGTATACCGATAGCTGCTCACTCTCTTGTGGAGTCAACACATTAGAGGCACTATACAGAACATTCTGATTAATTGCTGCATTACTTGTTGGAAGCATTTTTACTTTCTGATGAATCATACGATAGTAGGTTTCCGCCTGTTTTTCAATTAAGGATGCATAAGCTGAATTTGTCTCAAAATCCACATGATCCTCGACATATGCACTTAATCCATTGACAGAAATACCACCAAGTAGTTCCCAGGCCTTAACTAGGGTTAATTCCGCATCTCTTTCTCCATAGGTGTTTGCCATAACGATGGGCAACATATAGAGCTTACTAAGCTTCTCCTTATCACCGTAAAACCAGCAAGCATCTAAAAATTGCTGCATTAAGCCACCAATTCCCATCCACTCTACTGTGGTGGCTAAAATAACACCATCGGCTTCCTTCAAAGTCTTAGGGAGCATTGAAATTGCATTCTTTTCCTCATAGAGATTGTATCTTGTTACCTGAACACGAAGCTCCTCTAGTACTGATGTAAGCTTGCTCATGACATAAAGAGTTGGGTCTTCAATAAGCCCCCTTCCGCCATAATAGATGTTAATTTTCATGCAACAACCGCTCCTCCCAATAAATAATATTATCTGATAACAATCCAGAACCATGGTGGAAACCCTGCGGTTTCCTCACTGTTTGACTCTAAATAGTTCCTTTTTCTAATAGCAATATATTGAATACACATATTCTTGTTATTTTTATTATCATTTACACCTTAACTAGGAATTCTGCTCTTTGGTCTTCGATACAAAAATATTGTCAGAATTAAGCCTGCTATAAAGCCACCCACATGGGCAGCTTGATCAATTTGAGAATTTGCAACTCCATTATAAAGGCTTAACGCAACAAATAAAATCATTTGGCTCGTACTAATTTCTGTTAAACGTCCTTTATTTAAAAGCACAATGTACAAGATTGCTCCTACCACACCAAAAATTGCCCCGGATGCCCCAATTGATATCGTGGTTTGGTTAAAGAAAATGGCATCTTGCTCCATCCACATATTATAACCTACCGACACAGCTCCTGCAAGAATTCCAGTCCCAAGATATAGGGAAATATATCGATATCTTCCAACGACTCTTTCCAGATTACCCCCTACAAATAAAAGTACAATCATGTTGTTAAACAGGTGGCTCCAGTCTCCATGAAGAAACATAGAAGTAACAAATCTATAATATTCCTGTTCATGTTTTAAATAAAACCAGGACAAAGCTCCTTTTTGTACAATTCCTTCCTCTCCACCTAAAAAATTAGTGTAATAGGTAATAAGATACACAATTATATTAATGGCAATAATAATCATTGTTATGGGAGTCAATTTATATCGCCTTAATAAATCGTTACTGAAATTTTCGGACTTCTTATGCGAAGCCGATCCATAGTCACCTTCATAACCCCCTGCATAACTGTTATTGTCATTAGCATTTTCATTGAATCCATTACTATAGTGGTAATGCTCACTTGCTCTATCTTGGGTTAATGTCACCTCAATTATTTCTTTAATCTCCTTAAACTCATTCATCTGATTCTCATAAACAATGAGCCGGTAGGAACTAAGGTCTATTATCCAATTGCTTTCCTGGCTGGAGGTTATTGCAAGCTGTTTCGCACTATTAGGATTGTCTGTAATAATAAGGCCCAACATGTTTATCCTGTAGGGATAGTTCCTTTGTATTCCAGCCCTCATTTGCAGGATAATATTATCATACTGTTCCTTCGTAAGTATCTGATTTTCAATTATATGGACTACCGAAATCATAGAAAGGGAAGCCTTGTCTTCTTCCACCCGATAATAAAGATAAATTCCCGGCGCATTTGAGTTCATACGCTGATATCCTATGTTCAGTAGGTTACTGTTTAATCTATCTTCCATTCTAATTTATTGACCATATCCTTCTTCCCAGGCAAAAGAGCGTTTCACTGCTTTTTTCCAACCTGAGATTCGTTTTTCACTTTGCTCCGTAGACATTGATGAATTGAAGACCTCTGCTAGCTGCCAATTCCTTCGAAGTTCGTCTTTATCCTTCCAAAACCCAACTGCCAAACCTGCAAGATATGCCGCACCCAGGGCAGTAGTTTCAATACATGCCGGTTTATATACCGTCGCATTTAAAATATCCGCTTGAAACTGCATTAAAAAGCGGTTTGCGCAAGCTCCTCCATCTACCTTTAAGGTTTTCAGGCTTTGGCTTAGGTCGCTCTCCATCGCTTTTAAGACATCATGTGTCTGGTAAGCAATTGATTCTAATGTAGCGCGAATAATATGATTTCTGTTACAGCCTCGTGTAATACCTACAATAGTTCCCCTTGCATACTGGTCCCAATAAGGAGCACCAATACCTGCAAAAGCTGGAACTACGTATACACCATTGGTATCCTCCACCCGACTAGCAAATAACTCGCTTTCCTCTGCGGTACGTATCAGCATTAACTCGTCACGCAGCCATTGAATTGCTGCACCGGCAACAAATACGCTGCCCTCCAGCGCATACTCTACTTTTTCACTGGTTCCTGCTGCTATTGTTGTTAAAAGTCCATGCTTTGACCTAATAGCTTCATTTCCGGTATTCATTAATAAGAAACAGCCAGTACCATAGGTGTTCTTAACTTCACCCTTTGAAAAGCAGCATTGCCCAAAAAGAGCTGCTTGTTGATCTCCTGCTGCACCTGCAATGGCTATCTCTTCTCCAAATATTGCTCGGTCCGTATGCCCATAGACAAAACTGGACGGTTTTACCTTAGGTAACATTTTTAAAGGTATATCAAACAACCCTAAGATCTTTTCATCCCAGGTTAGCTTCTTAATATCAAAAAGCATAGTTCTTGAGGCATTGGTATAATCAGTTACAAAAGTTTTTCCCTTTGTTAAATTCCATATAATCCAAGTATCCACTGTACCGAATAATAAGTCTCCAGCCTTCGCCGCATTTCTTGCTCCCGGTACATGATCTAAAATCCAAGCAATCTTTGTTCCAGAAAAATATGCATCTGGAATCAATCCCGTAGTATTCTTTATATATTCTTCATGACCCTCACACTTAAGCTTGTCAATCATATCCGAGGTTCTGCGGCACTGCCAGACAATGGCATTATAAATGGGCTGTCCCGTCTTTTTATCCCATACGATTGTCGTCTCTCTCTGATTGGTTATACCGATAGAAGCAATTTCTTTCGCAGAAATTTTTGATTTAGCCATAGCTTCAGTTGCAACAGATAGTTGTGTAGACCAAATTTCCATTGGATCATGTTCCACCCAACCGGGCTTGGGATAGATTTGTGTATACTCCTTTTGTGCTACACTTTTTATTTTTCCAGATTTATCAAAAATAATACATCGTGAACTGGTTGTTCCCTGATCGAGTGCCATAACATAACGTTTCATTTTTATTAATCCTCGTTTCCGTTCAACTTAGCTTTTTTAATACTTAGCTTATATAATACTTTGCGCTAGCACATTAACTTGTTTTTTTAACTTGCTAGTTTACTTAATTATGCTTGAAATAATTACAAACAAGGAGCTAAATGCAAGAACAAATTCCAGGAACAATAGAATTCCGTAAAAGAATTTCAAGCTGAATTTATCATCTGATTTACTCTTTAACGCTATAATTGTATTTATGATTAAAATTGTGGAAAATAAAAGCAGCAATATGCCCCTAAGAATCATATTACCTATTAAAATTGCAATAACAAGAAAAGCTATTAAAATTAGAGCTTGTATTAAATCCCAATGTTTCTTCATTAAAAGAACCCCCATTTTTTACTTTAAACCTTTATATTACATTAATTTTACACTTACAAGCCATTATTTACAAGGATTTTGTTCTTTGTATTGTTTTTGTTCTTTGATTTAGCATATGCTTACTCATGTTAAGCTTAAAACGGATAATGCCTATAATAACAAACTGGTGACCTGATTGTTATTATAGACATTATCCGTTTTATTAATTTTATTAAAACTCACTGGGAGTATATCTTACTGTTACTATTATTATTACGTGTCTTTTTTTATCAACTTTATATACTATTGTAAAATTTTTTATAAAAATTTGTCGATAATCTTTATTGGCATAAATACCAACATTTCGCACTGTACCTCGTAAAGGCATATATTCTAAACTTAAAATTGTGTTTTCAATTACATCAACTAAACTTAAAGCAATTTCAGGAGCTTCCTTATTCTTTGATAAATATTCAAATATTTCATCGATATCCCGTTCTGCTTTTGGCAGCATCTTAACGTTGTATCTATCCAAAATGGCGTCTCCTTAAAGATGTCAAGGCTTCCCTTGCATCTATTAATTCGGCTCCGTTTGAAGTTTCTTTTTCTGCATCAGTTATGGCAGCATCGATACTAATCTGTTCTGTCATTTGCTCATATGTTTCAATACTCATTATAACTAAATCTCCATAACCATTTTTTGTTATAAAAACCGGTTCATTTTTTGCATGACAAATATCTGATATTTCATTCGTATTTCTTAAATCTGTTATAGGTCTAATTTGTGGCATTTAATTCACCTCCTTTGTACGTTATTATATCATAATTACGTACATTTTCAACTTATATACATAAAAATCCGTATAGTGATTATTAAAATCAAGCTAAATTACCTATTTCTTTAAAATATTTAAGCACATTTGTTATTTTACAAACTTATATTCAATATTGGCAAAAGCAATTTTATCCCCATCGTTAATCTCTTTTTTCTGATAGGTCTGCAATGCTTCTTTATTTAGGAAGGTACCGTTGGTTGAATTCAAATCCGTCAAATAATATTGTTCACCTTCCTTTGTTATTTTAGCATGAAATCTACTAATACCCTCTTTTTCCAGACAGTAATCCACAGTTTTTTTCAGTTTACCAATAAAAAATGGAGAACTCGATAATATAATATCTTCATATTTTTGATCATCCATAGCCTTCAAGCAAGGTTTTGCTGTTGGGTCATAATTGCCATTTAGGACACAGGTGGGATTTAAATCTTCCTCCTGTTCCATGTTTTCAGTATTGTTTACATAAAACAACCTTTCCTTTTCTATCTTTAATATTTTTTCATCATAGCTCACCCCCAGTTCTTCTTGTTTCATTATCCTTGGTGCTTCTGGTATCTGAGTATCTGCATTTTGCAGCTTTAATGTTAGCATCTCTATTACTTGCGACTTTTTTGCTGTTGCTTCACTTAGATTAAGATTTATATTGACTTCTTCTTTGTCTTCCAGTCTTGGATCTATGTAAGAACAGGTTCTCTTTATCTTTGTAATTCTCTTTTTCTTATCAAATATTTTTGTAGTAACATAACCCTCAACACAAAGAAGTATAAGCACAAAAGCTATTAATTTTGTATAGTCATATTGGTTTGCATATTTATTAAATAGTAGATTTGAGGTCAATGCAAAGATAATTAGAACAATTACAAGTAAGTAGCTTATGCCTGCATACAAATATGCTTTTAACGGATAACATACTACTTCCTCCTCGCCCTCAATTCTTTCTTTCATAACTGGAATTAATTTTTTATCTTTGGCAAGTGTTTCATTTATTGAGGTTCCTATTATCTTATTTTCTTTCATCCTAGTTTCATCTGTCTGTGGTTTAACTATAGGTATTGGGGGCGCTTGCTCTATTACTATAATTTCATCTTCCTTTTCTAAAACTTCCTTTTTCTCCTGTAATTCCTGAAGTATTTGGTCCAGGGTAAAACTCTCTTCCCGGCTAATGGAATAAAGGCGATATACTAATAACACGGCTTCCCTATCATTATAATCCACCTTATTCATTAAAGACTCCATTAAACTGCAAATCTGCTCCCTAGTTCCTTTCCCATATCCCGGAAGGTAGCAAAGGTTATACTCTTTTGAAATAATATCCATATAAATATGTTCCTGCGAAATGATGAAGTCTTCTTCACGTAAAAGATATTCATAGGAATCTTCTAAAACTTTTATTATATTGTAACAAAGAGTTTGTAGCATCTTATACTGGAAGGCATCCCTGCAAAGTAGAACCTCCAATGATTGCTTACCTGTTATTTCATAGTAGTATAACATTTCATTATCTATTATCTTTTTCTCAAGAGACAGAATCCCTTTTATTCTCTGATGTTCAAGAAGTTTTATACTGTATGTGTTTAGAGGATCTTCTTTTAATCCCCTGATAATCATATAATTGTGTCTTAGATCTTTTTTGTATTCAACTTCCATCTGAGTCTCCTTATATTTCTACACTATAACTTGTTCCTCTTAGTAAAGTACTTATTTCACCAATCCTACCCACTTCAACTAAGTAACACACTAATTCAAACCGCTTCTTAAGAACTCCAATAATTTATGAACACCTTTTATCTTATCTCCAGTTTCTAAAATAACCTCTGCTCCTCGAATTGTCTCTGCAGGATCGTGAATAGAAAAGCTATTATTAATATTCAGATCGGTTATGGGTTGTAAAAGGTAATTTAACAAAGGCAGCATGTTCTCTGCCTTTGCAGCTACCTCAATACTTATGTTTGTTCTCTTTACAGTTACCTCTATAGAAGACACTTTTAACAGAAAGAATCCTTTTTGTAGTTTGTCTTCTAGATATTCCTCAATCTCTATCGCTTCCTTTTCTCCATAACCTGTAATAACTGAAAATATACTCTTCTCCATTAATTGTTCTATCTTAATTTCTTCACAATCGATATCTGCTTCATATTTAATGGATAACCCAGCTTTATAGAGTGCTTCGTCAATAGTTGATTGCATTTTAGATTTATCCTGAAGGTAAAAAGCAAGGTATAGTAAGGTAAAAATTACACAGAAAATAACAGGTATAACAAATGCCGCCTCAACCGTAATACTACCTTTGAGTATCCCCTTAGCCGGCTTATAATTACCATTAAACAGTCTATCATTCTGCTTCATATTAATATTAAGAGAACATATCCCGTAAATAAAAAAGGTACGAAGGGTATGCTCTTTTTCTTATCAGCCCACCTAAAAATCAATAATACCATAGATAATCCTGCTGCCATGGTCAGTGCTATGGCAAACAGCTCTAAATTCACCCAAAATCCCAACCCCAACCCTGTAGCACATAACAATATCCCATCTCCCATACCTATTTTTCCACCGGTTAATAAACTGATTCCAACAACAGCAACACCAGTGATTACTCCTCCCAAACGTTCCAAAAGAGAGAGATTATCACAAAATGGAATGCATAGTCCTATTAGTAAAATCCCAGCTAGAATTGGCCAAAGGTATATTTTCTTGCATCGTAAATCGTAATACCCACTAACCAGCAACAAAATACCAATTATTCCTTTCAATATAATTACTGCCATCCTGTGCTCCTTCTTTTCAACTAATTTATAAGGTAGTTGAGAAACTCCTTACAGCTACAAAAATTACACAACCCTATTTATAACATCTTTTGCAGGGTGTTCTATTACCTGTTTCTGAAATATTTATTGCAGTAACACTACGCTTAATTCGAGAACATTCTCTCTTTGTGTGATATCTTGTACCATCCGTGGTTATATAATAGGTAGCCCACTCATTTGGTGTATCTGCACAGCAAGATTCGCAGGGATAGTATTTTGCTCCATTGCTATTCCTTAAATTATACGGGATTCCCTGAACTGAAGTAATAGACAACTTAATATGAGAGCAATCCTCTTTACTATGATAAACCGTACCTGTTGCTGTTATATATACTGTAGTCTCCACTCCCTCTTCTGTCTCTGTCTGATAAGCTGCCTGAACTTGATATCCCGTCCAATTCCTAACCCGAATCCTTTGAAGCATCGAAATTGGCTCTAGGCTAAACAATGGAGTCGGTAGCTCCATTTCATAGCTCACAATGATATCTAAGAATTCTTCCTCATCTTCAGGGGTGCTGATAAATCGTATTCCTTGAAATCCATCTTTGATAAAGCTATTATTAATCTCTTTTCTGTCCAAATACTTTTTCGAATATTGCTTAAGAATAGCCTCACTTAGATATTCCTCTGCCATTTCAGTAATTCCAAGTCCTTCTATCTCATTAAAAATGGAAAAATCAAAGCTTAGGGCATCTTCAATGGTTTCAAATTCCTGTCTGATATATTCTGTCTTGGATAACTCTAATCCCATAGCACTTATTGCGGACTGAATTCTTTCCTGGGTCGTAAATATTTGAATATAAAACAGGAAGAATAACATAAAGTACAAGAAAACAGGTAAGACAAGCGCTGCTTCTATGGTAAGGGAACCTTGCACCTTCCTACGTCTTCGTAGGTTCAAATCCTTTGTTTCATTGTTCGAGTTCATTTTAATTCCTTTTTACATTTCATATGAGTTAATTGCAAAAACCTATTTGTTGTTTCTTAAACGACTACTTCTATCTTGTTTTGCAACTACTAAATTTTCTAGGATGGTCTAAGATGTCCATTCTCCTAATAGAACTTTTAAATATTTAGATAAGCAAATGACATCCTGGAGAGAGGTTTTATTTGATGTTAAAGATTTTTTAGATTTAATAATGAATAGACGAATGGACATCTTACACCATCCTATAGACCTCACGTAATACGATTAACTACATATAGGTACGAATAACATTTAACTTTATAATTACACAAATGCAAATTAGTAGCTATGTGCCTTCTTACGAGTAACTAAGTACCCTTGCGCAGTATTATATTTTCTGGGTAGAAATGAAAATGATAGGAACTTACTATCAATCCGAAAGGTAACTTCTGTTTGAAATCCAAACAGACAATTACTTAATAAGAAATTATCAAGTTGGTATCGAAGATTAATATTTTTCTGAATTAAGTCCATGGATCGGTAGGAGAGTAGATTACTATCCTTGGTTAATAAAAATACTTTTAAATAATCATTATAAGAAAATGTTAACGCGGAGCCCTCAGTCATATATGATACCTTTTGTAAAAGAAACTCACGATTAATCAATGCGATTTCATATAATTGCAGTTCAATCTTTTTCTTAAGGACGGGAAGTTCTTTACCAGATAAGAGTGCTGCTGTATCAAGGAGTGCTTCCGCCATCGCCCATGCAAATATTAACATTATTTGTACAATTCCGATTAAAATTGGAAGTCCAGTAAATCCTACTAATGCAGCCGCCAATAGCCTTGTCTCTGCTCTTTTTTCTTTGTCACTCAAAATCTTTCCAAAATCAAGTAATGCACGCACTAATACAATTTTAGTAATGACAGAAGATAAGTTCTCTTGATCTGAAGCATCACCTACAATCAAATATTCTTGTTCATATTCAAGCACTGATGGTTTTTGTAGGTTGTCATCTCCCTTCTTTACCTGATAACTCCTAAAATGCTCGGTTAAATACTCTAGATAAAGTAGTTTTTGTGCAGCCTCTTCCACTCCATTCATAAGAACATCCGGCATAGAAGTTGTAGAATTGAGATCCTCAAAAAAGCCTTCCTCCTGTGCATCCTTTGAATTTCTTAAAGCTTTATTCATAAGGTCTTTTAAGACCTCCCATTGGTTCTGTTCTTTCACATAGTCCTCCAGTTTGGATGGAAGTTGATCTGTTTCTGTTAATTCTGCATCTGAAATTTTATCCGGATCTATTACAAAGCTAGTGATTCCAAGCTGCAACAAATCAGAAACAATTTCCAAAATATTCTCTGATTCGGTTTGATTTAAAACTAGAGTACTGTAGTCTATGGCAAGCTCCTCTATCTTATATAGTTCTAGCGTTTGTTTTGCTGCTTTATAGGTATCTGCTGCCTCTATATAAGTCTTTGCGTCAACCTCCTGCTTTGCTTGTTCCAATTGCTTCTCTACAATAGTTAAACAATTAAGATTTTCCTGCAGCCTGTTATCCATTGCTGTAAAATTATAACCGTCATCATCTGTATTCTGATAAGCCTTTAAGTCTTCCAAACCCTCCAGCAAACCATCAAAAATTTCATTATTTATGTTCTCCTGTTCTGACATCAAGAGTTCTTCATACTCAAGTATGAAAGGTGCTGCTTTTTCAGACGTCTTTCGTATGTTGTCTATGGTCTTAATCGCTTCCTTTAGCAGAGGTTTGATTTTATTAACCAGTTCTGTCAGTTGTTTATGGTTTGTAAAAATGCTACTTAATAGATCTTCCTTTTGATTATTTACAACGGATAGTTCTGCTTCCAGTGTTGCTACATCAGCCTCAATATTCTTAATTAATTCTTTGCATTCTTTGAGACTTTGAAGGACGTAGGCTGATTTATTCTCAATTGTCTCCAGCCTTGCTTCTACCTTTCTTTCCCCCTCCAATTCTGCTAATTTAATTTGATATTCTCCTTGCAGTGTGGCTATTTGTGTTTCAAGTGAAGAAACCTGTAACAAGTTGTCTTCTATTATCTGAAAGTAATCATTTGGATTGCAATAATAACCTTGCACTGCCCCAAACACCTCCGGGTGATTAATTTCTACTTCCTCCATGGTTATTCCCCCATAGTGAATTTTTTTAACGAAATAGGCATCTACCTTTAACCTGCCCTTGCTATTTTGTTCAATACCTTTATCATTGGTCCTTATTCCATCAAATAAATTCATTAATTTAAGAATCCCCTGATCTATTTTCACAAGCTCTGTCTCGGCCTTCTGTTTTTTCTCCATAATATAAGTGACCTTCTTGGGTTCTTCCAGTAAAGACAGCTTATCTAAGAAGATTTCTGCCATATCACCAGCTACTGCGTATTTTTCATAAGCAACTGCCTGATTCTCCATGATTTCACCATTATATTCTACAAGGCTTACAAGTTCTGTTAGGTTCATCTCTTCGGTGGATATCCCATATAACTCTGTTGTACCACTAATATTAGAAAGATCTTTATTGGGTGTAAAGGTAAAGGACATTGCCTCCTCCAAAGTTTGACCCATTTGCTCTTTGGCTTCTGTTCTGCTAACATCCCCTGTATAATAACCAAACACATGGTACTCCTCCCATAAGGGTCCATAGTAATCAGCTAATACAGAATCCATTGCAGTTGCCAGGGTTCGATCCGCAAAAACCCTTGCAGTTGCAACTCTAGCTCCTTCAATAATGGTACATAACAGAGCGAGAACTAAGATTAAAATTAGACTTAAAAACACAGTTATTGATCCATTTGCCTTGCTAGACTGCATTTTCTTCATCCTTAATTAATTGTAATTCCGGAACTTAAATTATCAGAATTGTCATTAATAGAATCAAAAGCTCCTTGTAGAATATTCTGTATCTGGTCTCGGAAGATAAGAACAAGACCAATAATTATTACTAAAATTAAAATGATCTCAATAACACCAATTCCGTTTAGCTGTTTTGTTCTTAGCTGCTTAACAGCTTTATTT